>JAITJJ010000217.1 GCA_031278965.1 Deferribacteraceae bacterium | reverse complement strand
ACGCGGCAAATCCAAGTATTCGGCTATATCCTCATTGGATACGCCATTAATGTAGAGTTTCTTAACCGCTTTCTTCAAAGTTTGCGGAAAACGATCCCGCTCTTGTGAAAAACAACAATACTGTTTCGTAAATATTTTAAAAATATTTTCAAACATCTTCGGCGCCTCCGTAACCGTTACCGCAAACTCCCCGATACTCTTTTCGTCATACTTGTTTAAGTTGATTGCCTCATATTCAAACTTGGAGATATCCCTCTCAAATATATTATTTTGCTTTATCTTATCATTTATTATAAAAAATCCGTCTCCGCTTTCCATTCACCTGAATTCTCAAGAAATACTACCGGTATTACGGAAGGAAACTCGCTTCTTTGACAGTCTGAGACTGCGTTAGCCGCTCATCTTTTTACGGGGGAGTTTCCTCCCCCTCTAAACCCTGTGGTCTATGGATTTGGCGGGTGCGTTCCGTCGAGCGCCTTCCTGTTCAGAACCTTGTGGCACGTCTTGCATCCCCGGGATATAGGGTCGCTCCCGTAAAAATTCCCGGTTGTCGCTGGCGTATGGCAGGTAACGCAGTGCCGTCCCGTCCGCCCTGCAGCGTCTCCCGTCCGGTTATAGAGATTGCCGCCCCAACCTGTCACATGCGTTGAGGGTTCGGATACCTCGTGGCACTCATCACAAAAACTGCTGTCAGTATGACACGCCGTGCAACTGTTCCTGCTCCACCTCGCCTTCATACTGTGTCCCTTGTTCACATAACCGCTCGTATGATCCCTCGGCTTGGTATCCTCGTGGCAGCGTATGCAGTCAAGCCTGTCCGTATGACAGCTTATACACTCGCTCTCATCTATCGCCGATACCTTCCCGTGACGCTTAACCCAAGACCCGTCATGCGTCTCAGGTTTGTCTCCGACCGCCGCTATCGCTGTTATAGATAAACTCCCCAAAAGAAGGAGACCTATCAATGTTATTATTATCTTCCTCATCTTCGCCTCCCCCTAAAGAACCCAGTTCAGATTGAGCTGCGCTGTGATATCTTCCTTGTCGTTAAAATCATCAGATACGCTCTCATATACTGAACTCGCTGTATAGGATATATCAAGAGCAGCCGTTAATCCCAAATCCTCAAAGCTGTACTGACAGCCGATATAAAAACTCCGACCGTCCTCCTCATAGGACTTGCGCCTTATTAACGAATAGCCTGTCAACTCCTCCGGTATATAGTAGTAATACTTCTGAAAAGATGTTCCCGCCCATATCTCAAAGGCATCATCCACAGCATGGAACCGAAGGTTCTGCGGAGGTCGTGAAAACGAACATCCTTTAACCCTGTTTTTTTCACGACTCTCTTAAATGAGAATGTAACATTGTGATCATAGTCGCAGGCGCCCCCGGTTTCAGAAAAATCGGCTAAGTCCTCCGTTAAGGGAACGGCTAGGCTTCTTTTGCTTTTGGAGGCCTCTTCGGATATGTATTATGCAATCGTCCCGTATATCCTCTCTTCTGAGCTTGCGGATCTCTCCAACTCTCATACTTGACTGGAGAGAGATATATGCCATCTGATACAGGTATGGGCTTCTGCTCTTTTTGCACCCCTCTAGGAAGATCCGTCTTTCCTCTTCATTGAGGAAGCGTTTGCGGATAACTTCTCCCTTTCTCCGTTTGACTTTTACGGGATTCTTATCCAACAGCTCTATCTCTACGGCATATTGAAAGATACGGTGCACTATCTTTATGTGTGCGTTAAAATATGACACTTCTTTCCCTTCGGGAAACCCTATTATGCTCTGTTCTATCAAGGATGACTTGATTTTATCCAAAATGCAAAGCCTATGACAACAATATTATAATCTCTGAACCAACAAAAAAAGCAAAACATATTGCCTCTCTTCTAAATAAGAATATTAAAAAATCGAGAATTTAGGATAATCGTCAGTTTATCAATGGGGTATTTTGGATACCTCGCACGGGGGCGCCGTGGAGGGACTTGCCTATATGCTATGGAGGTTGGAAGAACACACTTCGCCGTTTTTGCCGTTGGAGAGACAAGGGTGTTTGGGAAGGGCTGCTTGTTGCATTAATAACTACAGCTGACCCTGACTTTGAATGGCTGCTGATAGATGCAACATTTGTCAAGGTTCATCCATATGCGGCAGGGGCGAAGGGCAGCAATCAGGAGATGGGCAGCACAAAAGGGGGCTCAACTCGAAGGCACATTTAGCCGTGGATGCGCATAGTATGCCGGTCAGAGCAATTGTTACGGATGCTCCCGCAGCTGATAATTCAAAAGCTATTGAATTGATCGAAGGTATAGTAGCGGATCGTGGGTATGATACAGACACAATAGTTGAAGCTGCAGAGAAAGTTGGCATGGAAGCAGCGATTCCTCCGAAGAGGAATCGCAGGTATCAAAGGGATTATGATAAGTATCTTTATAGGTTGCGTTACTTTGCAGAGAACGCATTTTTTGGATTTGAAGCGTTGGCGCGGTATAGCTATGCGTTATGCAAAAAACGCTGCTTTGTTTCTTGCCGCTGTCCATATCTGTTGCATTGCCATTTGGTTAAAAATCTATTGACGACAGTATATAGTTGAGAATTTATTGAAAAGTAAGAGAGCGTTGGGCGCGGATAAATTTCTTGATATGACGATAGCATTGAGAGGGGTTCTTTTGGATACCCTGCTAGATGAGTGCAACAGGCATTACAGGCTCATTGATAAAGTCAACAGCGTGGACAAACTCTTGATGCTATTTTGGACAACGCTTCTGAAGAGTCAGTTTATTCTGATGTTTAAGTATTTATAAGAGGTTTATTTTCGGAGCGCCGATACTCTGGGATCAGAACTTCCCGCTGGTTATATGGGATTTACGCATTACCTCTTGATCGGATAGGTTGGACAGCATTTCCACAGTGCTTGCCATCTTTTGGAAGTCAACGCTCCGCCTTCTTTTTCTCTCTTCCGCCGCCCTGGCCATATCTTCGCGGCGCTTTAACTCCAATTTATAATCGGCATACAGTTTTTTCTTTTTTTGCATGTCCTCATACTGAAGCATCTTTTGGGACTGTTCTTTTAATTTTGACATTGTGGAAAAGTAGCAGTAAAGCCCCAGCGCAATAAAAACAAAGTCAATCTTATTCATATAAAAATAAGCCTCTTAGCACAAGTCTACAGCATATTTTTTATATCGGCAAGCGCTATTGAAAACTTTAGTTATATGCATTACGCCGTGCGGACAATAAAATTAAAATCCATAAAGCGATAAAGATTTTAAGATTACTATGGCAAACTACCCTCTAAAGCTATTATAATTAAAATAATTTTAGTATGGAGGAGACTCTTAAACCGCCTTTGCTCATATAATTTAGTTCTTGCTTTTTGTTGCTGTCTGGGTATATCATTTGCACTATATAAGGTTAGTGCGTACATGAAAATATTAAACTACAGCGGGTTATTTTATGCGGCGGCGCTGGCGGTTTTTTTTGCCTTCTTTTTAGGGAGTGCCGCCCGTTATCTGTTGGTTGTTCCGCCCCTCTCTTTTATAGGCAGCGGTCAAGTCAGGAACAATGATGTTGTGGCAAGGGATACCCTTGCTCTTGCGGTGGCGGAGCGGAATATTTTTGACATAGAAAAGATGGTTCCCGCCCCGGAAAAAAGCACCCCTTCGGGTCAGGGCGGGCAAAGCGGAGGAGATGGCTCTGATTTTGACGGAAGGCTTACCGGGATCATTGTCGGAACTGACGGCAGAGATGTTAGGGCGATATTCCTTAAAACCAATAAAGACGTTTTAGTCCTTAAACAAGGAGTGGCGCTTGAAGGGTATAAACTTGAAAGCGTTGAAGGGGAGGTTGCAATCGTCAGTTATAAAGGTTCGGATTATACGTTGGAACTTCAGGACGGCTTAAAAACAGGCGTTACTCCCCCCGCTCCCCCTGTCCGCGGCGCCCAGCCGCTTCGTCCCCAAAATAATCCGCCCAAAACCGTAAGTGAGGGAACGGAGAATATTGTCTTAAACAGAGCTGATATTACAGGGCAACTTAAAGATATAAACAAAGTTATAACCACCCTCCTGGCAAGCCCCGCCTATCAAGACAAGGAACTTGTGGGCTATAGGATAGTGCGGATGCAGAACGAATCTCCTGTCAGGCAGTTGGGGATTCAACCGGGGGATATTATTAATCGCATAAACGGAGAGGAACTGACAAATCCACAAATATTATTTAATATGTTACAGCAAGCTGCCGATATAAGCGCTATAAGCGTGGATGTTACCCGCAACGGGGTAAAGAAAACGCTGTTTGTGGAAATACAATGAAAAAATACATTATACTGATAATTACACTTGCTCTGTTTTCTTCCCCTTTTGCCGCACCTAAAACCTATGATGTGGCATTTAAGAATATCTCTATGAAGGAGTTTATTACTTTTGTCTCCTCTTTTGCTGAGGTAAATATAATCTATAACGAGCTTGACCTTAGGGGAACCGTCAATATCGCCTCTCAATACCCGATGACCGCCGCCGCTATTATGGAGATCTTTTATGCGACTCTGCGTGTGAACGGTTTGGCGGCAATTCAGGAAGGGGATAATATCCTGGTGGTGGCGGATAAAGATTTTGTGAATTATGATGAACGTTTTACGGGGGATACCTCTGTAGACGGCGAGGAGTTTGTCACCGCCATCGTGACTATGACAAACTACAATATAGTCCCGCTGAAAACTGCCCTCCAGAGGGTAAAATCCCGGCATGGGGATATTAACGACTTAAAAGGAATAAACGGCGTTGTGGTGCGGGATTTTGGCTCCCGTATTGAAAAGATGCGGGATATTTGCCGCAAAATGGACGAATATGCGAGCAAGTATAATCTATACAGTATCTCACTCCAGAGCATAGCCGCTTCCAAGATGGAACAGCTTTTAACCAAGATGTTTAACGATATGCTTAATCGGCAGAATGTAGGCGGGTATCCTCCGGTTTTTATATCGGACGATCTCTCAAACGTCATAATTATAGCCGCTATCCCCTCTGATTATAAAAAGATAGAATATGTGATCTCCCAGATTGATATTAAATCCGTGTCGGAAAATACCCTTCCGCGGGTGTTTTATATAAAATATGCCCAAGCTGAGGACATTGAAAAGGTTTTGAACAAGATTTTCGGCGGCGGGACAACGTCTGCGTCAGGAACCGGCGGGGGAGCGCCTCCCGGAACAACCCGCCCTGTTGGGGGTGTCACCCGCACCAACGTTTCATCCGATAAGAGCACTAACTCCATAATTGCCCTTGGTGATACGGAGTTTTACAATAATTTGGAAAAGATGATAGAAAAGTTGGATATTCCCCGCAAGCAGGTTTATGTAGAGGCGCTTATCCTTGAAACAAGCCTTGATGCCACAGATAAATTTGGCGTGGAGTGGTTTTTATCAGGAGCTGATGACAATGTCATAGGGTTCGGCAACTCCGCGTCAGACGGTGCGTTAGGAGGAATATTCGGTTCAATTGCAGGGGGAACCGGCAATCCCGTAACAGGTCTTCCAGGCGGTTTCAGCGCGGGGCTTATCGGGGATGTTATCACCTATAATGGAATTAAATTCCCTTCCATTGGGGCATTCTTTTCTGCCATACAGGAGGATTCCGGGGTAAACATTGTATCCAAGCCCCAAATTTTAACCTTGGACAATGAGGAAGCGGAGGTCTTTGTGGGAGAAACCCGTCCGTATATTACAAGCGAAAAATACGATACCAACAATAACCCGATCCAAACCTTTGACTACCGCAATGTGGGAACCCGCTTAAAAGTTACCCCCCATATCGTGGGGGATGACTTAGTAAACCTTGAAATAGAACAGGAAGTCAATAAGGTATCCCCCTCATCTTTCAGCAACGCCAGCCCCGTCACTCTGACCCGCACCACTAAAACAAGAGTTCAGCTTTACGATAAGACCATAATGGTTATAGGCGGGCTTATGAAAGATGATTCCTCTTCCGCCACAACCGGGATACCGTTTTTAAGCAGCATCCCGATTTTAGGGTGGCTCTTTAAAACAGAAACGGAAACTTCCGAGAAAACCAATCTGATGGTATTTATTACCGTCCATATAATAAACACCAAAGAGGAGATGGGGGAAGTGCTCCGTGCCCGTTTGCAGAACCCATTCTCCGCCGGTGAAAAGATCGAAAATTTACCGGAGGATATCTTTACGGAAGAGCTTTACGGGGTTGGAGAAGAGTAAAACTTTTTACAGATGGATAGAGCTTTTTTTCGCAGCCAGAGCTTTATCGGTTTTTCTGCAACCCTTGTCTCGTTTCTTTTCTGGGGGATTATCCCCGTATATTGGGAAAAACTTTTTGCCATTCCTTCCACCCTCCTAACCTCCTATCGGGTTATATTCTCCTTTTTCTTTGTGCTTTTGGCAGTATTCTTTTTAAGGCAGCAACGGGGATTATTGGAGATCGCCCGCGACAAAAGGGAGGTGCTTCTCCTCCTCTTGTGTGGCGTGCTTATAGGGGTTAACTGGTGGTTTTTTATCGCTGCTCTGGCAACAGCCCATGTTCTGGAGAGCAGCCTCGGCTATTACATAAACCCGCTTATGAACGCCCTTATCGGGATGATCTTTTTCAGAGAATATTTAAGCACTCTGCAAAAGATCGCCACACTCCTAATGCTTATTGGGGTGGGTTATATGGTGCTTAATTTGGGAGAGGTGCCGTTATACGGGTTGGCGCTTGCCCTCTCTTTCGCAATTTACGGGGCTTTGCATAAGCTGGTGAAAGTAAACGTTATGCACGGGATGTTCTTTGAGATGTTAGTTCTCTTAATACCGGCCATACTCTCTTTCCTTATTATTCAAGAGAGGAACGACTTTTTTGCAGAAACGGGGACGACAATGCTTTTGATAGCCTTGGCAGGTCCGGTAACGATCCTCCCTCTGATCGGTTACGCTATGGGAGTGAAGCGGCTAAAGCTAATCACTGTAGGAGTGATTCAATATTCCTCCCCCACTGTAACATTTCTGTTGGGGATATTCTTTTTTAAAGAACCGTTCTCTTTTCCCCTCTTTGTAGTGTTTTTCTTTATATGGCTTGGGGTGATATTATATATTGCGGATGGTTTCATACGCGGCAGGCAAGCAAGACGCGGTTGAAATTCATATGAATTTATGCTCCGCAGTCAAATAGGTCAATTTTACTCTTGCTTCCCGCAGGATTTTATAACTTTCAGCACTTCTTCCGCACCATTTTTGAAAGGAGAGCGGCCTGCAAACATATCTTTTAAGGGTGATAGAGCCCTGCGGTAATCATCGCCTTTATTCAGTGCTTCTATAGTTTTTTCTTCAAGATTTTTCGAGGTGCAGATATTATCTTTTACTTCAGGCACAACTTCACTTCCTAAAATAATATTTGGGAGAGCTATCAAGCGGAGTTTTGTGAGGGCTTTTATTATGAGCACATCAAGTTTGGGAGCTTTATATAATATAATCATTGGGGTGCCCAATATTCCCGCTTCTAGCGTTGCTGTGCCGGAGCAGATCCATATCAGGTCAGCATACTTAAACACGGTGGGGGTATCCCCTTCAACCACCGTTATATCAAGCTCTCTGGGGATATAGCTTTCAATGAGTTGGCGCGATACTGAATTTGCCTTGGCAAGGATAAAATTTGCCTCAAACCCTTTTGCTTTAAGAGCGGCGGCGGCGGCAACAATAACCGGCATAAGGTAATTAATCTCTCTGAGGCGGCTTCCGGGAGCTATGGCGATTAACGGCTTATCTTCAGAGAGATTAAAGCGTTTGCAGAAACTTCCGCGATCAGAAGAGGTTATTATAAGGGTATCTGCAGCGGGGTGACCGATATAAACGGCGTTTACCCCTTCCTTTTTAAGCAAATCTTCCTCAAAAGGGAGGAGGCAGAGAACTCTGTCAAAATATGCCGCCAGAGTTTTTACCCGCGAATAGTGCCATATCCACACCTGCGGGGCGGTAAATTGGATAACGGGGATATTGTATTTCTTTATCTTCCTGGCGAAACGGAGGTTAAAACTTGTGTAATCTATTAAAAGAACAACGTCCGGGCGCTCTTGCGCGATCTGCGCCTCAAGGCGTTTAGCTAGCCTTAAAAAGAAAGGGAGTTTTTTTATTGCTTCTACAAACCCAATAACCGCAAGTTCTGAAACAGTGGCGGTCTGCTTCTGTCCAAGCTCCGCAAGAGCGGCCCCGCCGGTGCCTAAAAGAGTAATTTTGCGGGGAGCCTCTCTTTTAATCAACTCCCGAACAAGACCTGCCGCGTGTATATCACCGGAAGGCTCCCCTGCTACAATAAAGAGCTTAAAATCCGGCATATAACTGAAGAGGAAA
This sequence comes from Deferribacteraceae bacterium, assembly GCA_031278965.1. GTDB lineage: Bacteria > Chrysiogenota > Deferribacteres > Deferribacterales > JAISNW01 > JAISNW01. Next base: position 724 of record JAITJJ010000217.1, on the reverse strand, counting down.
GTAAAGAGAGTGTGTTAACGATTCCATATTAAAGAAGTAACCTAAAAAAAATGAACCCACCGAAAAATAAATTCCGATGGGCTTTATTTATAGGAGCTATATGCTAATTAGTTGCTAGTTACGCACTCTTGCCCCTCCGGCAAGTTTACCACGTCCATAACTTGGATAAGACTAAAACCTCCAGATTCCAAATCTTCTTCAATACCGGTGGACAACTCAAGCAGCTTAAACTTATATCTTACCTCATACAGTGCAGATGTAGTAGTTTTAAGATGGTCTAAAACTTCTTGAAGCTGCGACTCATCAAAAAGAGGTATTTTGATCGGAACTATATAACCACCTCCCCCTTCTTCTGTTCCTCCATCAGTTACGGCTAGCGAATATGACTGCCCATATATAAAGGAAGGGATAGCAGGAGGGGGAACTCCCTGAATTGAAGGTTTTGCTCGTATATCCACCTTAGTTGCCTTTAGCATAATATGCCCAATGGATGCTGATGTTGAATTTGGGTTTGGTTCCACAATAAAATTTATTGTTTGAAAGGCACCTTCAAGCCATAAAAATTTTTCGCAAGAGTCGTCAGTAGTATTATCCGGAGTACCGTTGTCATTATTCCGCCCAACGACTATATCAAAATTGATATCATTGCCCGCACTCGGAACAGCAGAAACGTACGCCGTTGCGAAGGAAGCGCGTTCATCTATGCCGTCATCGCACGCCCAAA
>JAITJJ010000214.1 GCA_031278965.1 Deferribacteraceae bacterium | reverse complement strand
TAATCCCGATTTTACCAACCCGGAAGGGCTTTTAATCTGTCCAGACTGCCATGAAAAAAGAATTGAGGAAGAGAATGCCCGTCAAGCTGCAAAAAAAGCCGAAGAGGAACATCTGTGCGCCCAAAAAGCTGCTGAAGAAGCTGCGGCAAGGGAGAAAGCAGCGGCTGACGCCAAGGCGAAAGAGGATGCGGAAAGGGCGTTGAAGGAAGCTCTGGCAAAAGCCGCTGAATTAAAGCGGAAGGAAGAAGAAGAAAAGAAACGCCGTATAGAACTTGAAGAAAAACGGTTGGCAGAACAAAAACGCAAAGAAGCGGAAAATAAAGAACGCCAGAATCGTCGCTGTGAAGTTTGCGGGGATGCCATCACGGATAAAAACGCCCCTGAAATATGCCCAAATTGTCAGAAAGACCCTATGAAAGTTTTATTCTTTTTAATGCAGCGGGCAAAAAAAGGAACGGGAGATGCTGTTCAGATCGCCGGTTACCGCAATGTCAAATTGTTGGGGCAGGGCGGCATGGGACAGGTATGGCTTGTGGAAGAGGAAGCCACCGGCAAACAGATGGCTCTGAAAGTTATCCTCCCTCAAGCTGCTGCGAATGATGCAAGCCGTAAAATGTTTATGCGCGAGGCACAGATCGGGGGTCAATTAAAGCATAAAAACATTGTATCGCAATATACATGCGGACAGTCGGGGAATACATACTTTATCCTTATGGAGTTATGTGAAGGCGGAAGTGTGGACGATCTGCTTGCAAAGAACGGCGGCAAGCTGAATTTAACCTTAGCGACTGATATAATTTTGCAAGTATTGGATGGTTTGGATTACGCGCATAAAGCGGATGTATCCGTAAAGCTGGCAAGCGGCGAGACTGTTAAGGCACAGGGCATTGTTCACCGTGATTTTAAGCCAGGAAACATCTTTTTGACAAGAGGTTCAAATAACCGTTTTACCGCTAAAGTTGCGGATTTCGGTCTTGCCAAAGCATTTGAAACATCCGGCTTATCTGGATTCAGCAAAGATGGACAGGTTGCGGGTACCCCAAACTATATGCCCCGTCAGCAGATATTGAACTATCTCTTTTCAAAACCGGCAGTAGATGTATGGGCGGCGGCGGCAAGTTATTACAGCATGCTTACAGGTTTTCCCCCTAAAGATTTTCCGAAAGGTCAAGATGTGTTCTTTTCTATGTTAAATAACAGCGCCGTTCCTATTCTAAAACGCAACTCTTCCATCCCGAAAAAATTAGCGGCGGTGATAGATCAAGCGCTTGTTGAAAAGCCAAATATAGGGGTTCAGAGCGCGACGGAGCTGAAAAAGATGATAGAAGGCGCACTTTAAATGCAAACGGAGTTATCGGAGTTTAACTTCCGCTACTCTGCCGGTGCAGATATTGGGGCAAAGCGCAAAAGCAATCAAGATGAGGTTATTTGTTGCCCCGAATACGGCTTTTTTGCCGTATCGGACGGAATGGGCGGACTCTGCGGCGGCGGAGAAACCTCCAAGATGATCTCTAAGGTTCTGCCGTCTCTGATAATGGAGGCTCACAGAAATCTCCAAAAAGATCCGAACCCCGAGTATTCGGCGGAGCTCTTGATTTCCCAGATTCTCCGCCTCTCCGACCATATCTATAAGAACTTAAATCAAGACCCCAATTCGGGAGAGGATTTTGCATACGGCGCGACCTTGTGCGGTGTATGGTTGGTGGGGAATTCCGCGGTTTTTATAAATTTGGGCGACAGCAGGGGATATATTCTCCCCTTCCGCAAGAGACATATTCGGCGGATCACAGATGACCACAATATGGCGGCGGTATTTGTGGCGGCAGGGGAATTAACCAAAGAGGAAGCCCGCGTTCACCCCTCCTCATCATCTATCACCCGTTTTGTGGGTATGGCATCCCCCGCGCTTCCGGAAACGTTTATAGAGAAAGTTGATATAGGGGATCGCATCATCCTCTGCAGTGACGGTCTGTATGGCATGGTGGAGGACGAATTTCTGCCGCGGCTTATGCGCACCGGCAGAAGCTCTTCAAAGGCGGTAAAACGCCTGATAGATGAGGCAAACCTAGCGGGCGGAAGAGATAATATCTCCCTCGTGTATATTAAGATAGAACAGAAATAAGATTGGGATGTACTTTTTATGACGGGAAACGGGCAAACCATCTTTGACAGCGGAGAAAATACGGAAAACTCACTGCGGGAAGCCCTTGAATTTTATAAGGCAGGGAAGCTGCGCGAAGCGCGCTTCACGATAAAGAGGTGCTTGGAACGCCCAAAATATGCTAAAAATCCCCACGCCGTTAAGCTATTGCAAATGTTCTATGCAAAATCGCCGAAAATCGGATTAAAAGCGATTATCTTTGAGCGTTATTCCGATGTGGAAAAGACGGAAACGGAGGACGCTATCTCGGAATTTTACGAGAAATTTATTCAACCATCCGATCCGCCGCCGCAAAAGGCAATCGTGCCCCAACAGTTAAGGGGCGATGCGTTTAAGCACTTGCCCGCTATGAGGCAGAAAGATTTTGTTGAGAATGTTCCTGGCTCGTTTAAGGCGTTTAAAGAGAAAGTACTTGCATTGCTTCATATAACCGATAAACGCGAATACCATCATACTTTGCTGGAACCAGCGGTCAGCGCTGACGGCAGCCGTGCGGTATTTGGAACGATGGTAAGGATGGATAGAGATTATAAAGCAGCGGATTGGGTTGGCGGAAGCTCTAAAAAATGTAAAGAACATATTGTTTGGTGCGGTGCTCTTGTTTACGATCTGCATACAGGGAAATTGATTGCAGCTCTGCGTGAACTGCATAGATGCCGCAACCGTCCTGCAGTATTTTCTTTAGCCCTTGATTCAAAAGGAGAGCGTCTCCTGATGAAAGCCGAATACGTATCAATTATAGATATCGCCACAGAGAAAGCGTTTAATCTGACCTATCGGGATGATAAATCTCTCAACCTTAACTTTTTGAAGAACGATAGGGGAGCCAGATTTTTACAGGATGACAGGTGGGTATTTCTTTATGACAATGAAGGTAAAATAGGAATCGCAGACACAAATGGCAAAATGGCAGGAATTAACGGGAGTATTATATATCTTGATTACACAAATATTTCAACAAAAGATTATAATATGCTTCTTGAAGAAATTCTCAATACGGAGTTATCTAACGACAACTGCTTTACTTCAACTGCTTCCAAATGGCGGCTTGTCTTCTACTGGGAATATGAGGATGAACGGGTGGACAGCACTGCATCAGTTGAGGAAATGTCAGATACTGAGAGCGTTAAAACGCTTTTGGATAACAGCAAAACTGTATTGGACGGAAGTAAAACCCTCTTGGACAATGGCAAAACCGTATTGGACTACAATAAGACGGTTTCAGGCAGCGGCAAGACCGTATTGAATAATGATAAAACAGTTTCGGACAGCGGTAAAACTGCTCTTGACATTGCTGCTACGGCATCCGTTGCGGAGCAAGCATTAAAAAAAACCGCCGCAGAACAGCTCGCGGCGGAGCAGGAAGCTCTTATCATAGAAAAAGGCGCAATGCTCTTTGATACTTATCATGTTGAGATAGACGCCATAGAAGAAGGGGGAATGGGGCGGGTTTGGCGGGTGCGTCATACGGGCTGGAATATTGACCTTGCGTTAAAGCGCCCCAGAGCGGAGTTATTTCAAGATGAAAGGCAGAAGACAAGTTTTACCCATGAATGTGAGGCGTGGATAGATCTCGGTCTGCACCCGCATATCGTAAGCTGTTACTATGTGCGGGAGATAGGGGGTGTTCCCTCCATATTTTCCGAATGGATGGATGGCGGGAGTTTAAAGCACTGGATAAGGGACGGGAGGCTCTATGATGGAGACGAAAAAGCTGTATTGGCACGTGTTTTGGATATAGCTATACAGTTTGAACGGGGTTTGGATTACGCTCATAAACACGGGCTTATTCACCAAGATGTAAAACCGGACAACCTCCTCTTAACCTCCGACGGAGAAGCAAAAGTTGCTGATTTTGGGATAGCTGGGGCGCGTTCCGTGTTGTCTGCGGGGGACGCAAAAGATGCGGACATATCCGACGGCGCCACCATAATATCCGAAGCCGGGGCGCATACGCCCGCCTATTGCTCGCCGGAGCAGTATAATAAGGGGAAGTTGACCCGCCGCACAGATATATACAGTTGGGCTGTATCGGTGCTTGAGATTATTTTGGGCGGTCGTTTATGGGGTGACGGCAGAACGGCGGGCGGCGGTATAGACGATTACCTTGAAATGGAATTGCGGGTGACGGTGCCGGAAAAGATGAAAACCCTCCTCAAACGTTGTCTGGAAATGGCGGAGGAGAACCGCCCGCGTGATTTCGGAGAAGTGGATTCCGAGCTTTTGCAGATATATCAATACGCCATAGGCGCTCCCTACCCTCGCGAAATTTCAAAAGCAGCTGCAGATACGGCAGACAGCCTGAATAACCGCGCTTTATCTTTTCTGGACTTGGGCAAACCGGAGGAAGCTGAAAAATGCTGGGAAGAGGCGGTAAGCCGCGATAATACAAACGCGGATGCTCTTTACAATCAAACCGTTTACCTCTGGCATAACGCAAAAATTGATCTTGATAGGGCAATCTCCCTTATGGATATTATGCTTGGAACTGCCTCGGATAAACCCCGCGCTGTTTGGCTTTCCGCTCAATTTTATATGGAGTGCCGTGATTATGAAAAAGCGACGGAGTTGCTTAAAAATCTGCATGATGAACGCTATGCCGCTGAGGCGCGGCGTTTGCATAAATTCGCTTCCGGCATGGCGGTTGCAATTGCCTGCGGAACAGGCGGCACAAGTTATTTTCCGCCCGGAAATAAGGGTAGACTGGCTTTATCCTCTGATGAAAAGGAAGTGATATTAGTTTCAAAGACAGAAATTCAAACCTGTGAAATAGGAGGTTGGAGAGACGGTTTTAAAGAGTTGCCCGATATTCATATCTCCGCACAGTACTCTTTGGAACCGCCGCTGAATGAAAGCATTTTTGAGCTCTCACAGGACGGCGCCCTTCTGTTTACTTTAGACGGGAACGGAGGGAACATACGTATTTTATCCGTTAAAACAGGCAAATTGATAAAGATAATCCCAACACCGGCAAAAGAGAGTGTTATATATATTCACACACTCCCTGATAACAGAGAACTCGTTACGGTATCTTCCTTAAAAGATAAAAGCGGGGACTACTCCGTAAGGGTTTGGGGGTTGGAAAACGGGGAGTGCATCCGCCATACTGACACATCCTTTCAAGGGGAAATCTCCGTCCTGCGCATCAGCCCCAATCATAGATATATTGCGGCGGGGCGGAAAGGGGATACCGTTCTCTTAATTGATCTTTTAAACGGCAAGATTGCGAGGGAGTTCGAGTGCGGCAAGAACGCATGGAATGAGCGGGAAACGGCGCTGGATATCTCTTTTCATCCATTGGGCGGCACAATTCTGTTGGTCAGTAGAAAGGGCATTATCCTTGCCAATACGGACAACGGAGAGATTATTTTAAGTAATATGCGCCAAACTCTTTTAAGCTGCGGACTGTTCAGCTATGACGGAAAGTATGCGTTTTCGGCAGGTCATAATTGTATCTCACTTTGGGATATGAAAAACGGGAGAGAGATTCATAGATATAAACTGAACCGAAAAGTTTTACTTGATATGCGGGCAGCTGCTTCGGGAGAGCTGTTTGCGCTTCGCGCCGGAAGCGATAAGCCCGCCCCTGAAAAAATCATCTTTACTCTCCCGGCTCCTGGAAAAGGCGAAAGCCCTTGCTCATTAAGCCGTGTTGCAAGCGTAAAAGAGGTTCAGTCGCAAGAGGAGCAAGCCTCACGCATAGAAACGTCTGTTAACGCCCTTCTTAATAAGGGCAATGTGGCGGGTGCGATTGAAGAGTTTAATAAAGCGCTTTTGAATCCTCAATATGCCAAATCCGTTTCCCGTCTGGAGCTGAACAATAGAATCGGAAGATACTGCCATATCAAAAGAGTGCGGGGACTCTCCGTGCGGGAGAAATTTTTCCCATTGGATGGCATTCCTGAATTTTACGAAGAGTCGATCATACGTGTTGCCCGACGCTTTCTATTCGCCCAAAACCGTTTGTTTGACTTTATGACAGGGAAAGTGATTCGTGATTTCGCCGAAAATAAATACATCCCCTATTTTTCCCTGGATGGAACGTTTTTAATTTTAGGCGGAAAGCTGTTTCCGACAGACGGCGGGGAGCCGACGGAATTTGCCTATGATCGGCATGAAGGCAATCAGTTTATTCCCGGAAATTTTATAGGTTCATTCTTCACTCCAGACAACAAAGTTCTATGTATGAGCGTCGATGGAATAAACCCGGCTTACAGCGCCGAAATATTAAGATTAAAAACCGGGCGGCAGGTGCGGTGTATGCAAATAAAAGAATATTTTGACTGGCAATCAAGAAATATGCAATTCAGAACGGATGGGAAATTTTTCTCAGTATACAACCGTGACTATGCCGGAGTTTGGGAGATAAAGACAGGGAAGCGATTATGGGAGTGGCAAAACGAAGATTTCTCTTATTTTCTTTCATCTCTTTTCTTTGGTGCTGAAAACTCTGTAATAATACAGATGAATACTTTCATTGTCTGCCGGGACATTTTGACGGGAGAAAAAAGGTATCAGATCGGAGTTGCCCCCGTCACGGGCGGGGATATCAAAGGAGAATATATCAGAACCGATAATTTTGATATAAGTCATGACGGCAGATACGGAGCAGCAGTAGTAGAGAGTGAGGTAAAAAAATATCAGACAGAACAATTTCTGCGGTTGTATGAAATTGTAAACGGCAGAGTGATCAGAGAATTTAAAGCGTCAATTGGCGAATGGTGGATTAATCGCATAATATTTGCCACGGATAGCAGATATGTTCTCATAAGCGGAGCGGCGAACGGAAAGCAGAAAATCGGATACTGGAATATTGAAACCAACAAATGCGAAGCATCTGTTCCCTTCCCGACAGGTAAGATAGTTTTTCATCCTTCGGGCTGCTATGCGGCGGCGATAAATGAAGCGGGGCTGCACCTCATCTCTTTTGATTACGAATACGAATTTCCGGGGTGGACGGATTGGGATGACGGCGCTCTCCCGTATCTAAAAACATTCCTTTCGCTTTATAAAGAGGGGTTTGACGAGGACAATTTCAATACTCTGATCTCCGAATTGCAAAACAGAGGGCTTGGATATATCCGCCTGGAAGGGGTACGGGCGAAACTAAACGCTCTGCAAACGCAGGTCGGCGAAAAAAGTTGAAAGAATCAAGGAGGCAATAATATTATGGAACTGTCCACTGCTATGCGTTTTGTTATGGTTCGCGCTCAAGCAGAGGCGGCGAGCTCGGGGAAAGTGGTCTTTCCGGAACATGTATTACTGGGGATACTAAAATTTGCAGATATGACCGCCGAAGAAATATCCTCTTCATCTTCTCATAAAGCGGAAATGGATAAAGATATAGCTCTGCTGCGGGAAGAGTTCAGCGCTCTTGGTGTGGATACGGGAAAGGCTAGGGAAAAATTGCGGCGGGTGCTCCAAAACGAGCCTCCGGCGGGGGACGGAGCGGCTCTCATAACGCGCCTTCTCATACGCGCCGGTGAGGCAAAAGACGCTGCCACTCTACTATATCCCAGCCACCTCCTTTTGGTTATGAAAGAAGAGCCCTCCCCCACCATAAAAGATATATTAAACTTAAAAGGAAGTGCGCGAGGAAAGATTGAGGAAAGCGGCGAAACTAAAGAGGATGAGCTTACGGGGCTGCCGTTTTTAGCAGAGCTTGCCAAACGTATCCGCAGTATGCGGTATACTCTCCTTGACAAGGTGCGGGGGCAAGATCACGCGGTTCACTCCTTTGCGGAGGGGATATTTTCCGCGGAAGTGCTTGCCGCGGCGGACACAAACCGCAAACGCCCCCGTGCTATCTTTGTATTTGCAGGTCCTCCTGGGGTGGGAAAAACATTTTTGGCGGAACAGGCGGCGGAAGCCCTTAAGATTCCATTTAAACGCTTTGATATGTCCGGATTCTCCGATGAACAGTCGCATATCCAACTGATAGGGTGGGCGCCGAGTTTCAAGGCTGCAAAGAAAGGGCTACTCACAGGGTTCGTTAAGGAAAATCCGCATTCTTTCCTCCTCTTTGACGAGATTGAAAAGGCAAGTCTGAACACCATCCAACTCTTTCTCCAAATTTTAGACGCGGGGAGGCTCCACGATGATTTTCTGGATGAAGATATATTCTTTAAAGATACCATAATAATATTCACCACCAACGCTGGGCGGCAGCTCTATGAAGGGGGTAATAGATATAACGCCGCAGGCATTGCACGCCTTACTGTCCTGAACGCACTTGAGACCGACACGCATCCGCAGACGAGGCGTCCTTTCTTCCCAGCCGCTATCTGTTCCCGCCTTGCCACAGGCTATCCGATAATGTTCAACCACCTTGCGGCACATGATCTGGAAAGCATCAGCTCTGGAGAACTTGAGCGCTTTTGTTCCCTCTTTAAGGAGCAATATGGGATAAATGCGGAATTTGACGAAATAGTGCCGGCGGTTCTTCTCTTTGCGGAGGGCGGGCAAACAGATGCCAGGACGCTTAGGGCGCAAAGCGAGCTCTTTTTTAAGAATGAAATATTTAAACTCTGCCGCCTTTGGGGGGAAAATATGAGCGAAGCCTTGGAGAAGTTGACAACTATCCGTTTCAAGGCTGAAACCGAAAAATTGCCGGAGGGGATATCAACTCTCTTTAAGAACATCGCAAAGACGGAAATATTAATTTTCGGCGATCCTCTTATTGCGGCAAAGTTGGAAGAAGTCCCTGAATTTACCGTATTTTGTGCGCTTGAGCGGGCAGAAGCGTTTACTATCCTTTCAAAACAAGATATCCGCATGGTTCTCCTAAAACTGGCGGGCGATGCCAATGCGGGGTTCGATCCCATGACAACCCGTATTTCTCTGGATGAACCAATACTTGGAACAGTTGCCGCTTTTGACTATATCCCTATGTCCGCCGCGACCTTAAACGAAAGCCGCCTTTTCTTTAAGAATCTGCGGGAGCGTATACCTGAAATCCCCGTCTATCTCCTTGAAAACGAAGCCTTTGTAATAGACACGGAGTTATTAAATGCGTTTGTGCGCGCCGGCGCCCGCGATAAATTGTTATCCACCGATATCAGTCTTCTTGCGGAAAAGGTAAAACGGATTGCGGCGCAGCTTTATTTGCAGGCATCCTCCCGCCTTCTCCATGCGGAGCATAAAGTGCTTTCCTTTGAAACCGCCCCTGTTTTATCTTCCGATAAAACAGAGGCAGTCATCCGTTTACGTGAATTTATGCTACATCGTGCAGCGGACGCGGCGGACACGCCGGCGGTGTTGGATGAAGTGGAAAAACCGCAGGTGCGTTTTACGGACGTTATTGGAGCGGAAGGGGCGAAGGAGGAACTTGTCTTTTTTATCCAATACTTAAAAAATCCAAAGACTTTTGCCGCCAAAGGACTTAAGCCGCCAAAAGGGGTTCTTCTTTACGGTCCTCCCGGAACAGGAAAAACCCTTCTCGCCAAGGCAATGGCGGGGGAGTGCGGCGTTGCGTTCATCCCAGCTGTGGCAAGCGGTTTTGCAACCAAATGGCAAGGGAGCGGTCCGGAGGCAGTGCGGGAACTCTTTCAGCGTGCCCGCCGTTACGCCCCTTCCATTGTGTTTATTGATGAGATTGACGCCATAGGGAGAGCAAGGGGGGGAGGAAATGCCGGACACGGTGAAGAGATGGCATTAAACGCACTTTTAACCGAAATGGACGGCTTTTCGGCTGATCCCAAGCGTCCGGTTTTTGTTCTTGCGGCAACAAATTTTAATGTCGAAGAAGGGAAAGGAGGAATGGGTACTATTGATGCCGCCCTCGCCCGTCGTTTTGACCGCAGAATATTGCTTGATCTCCCCACTAAGGAGGATAGGCGCAAATATATTGAATACCTTCTCGCCAAACGGCAGGGGCACACCGTCAGCACGGAGTTTATAGAGCGGTTGGCAGAGCGTTCCACAGGGCTCTCTCCGGCAAACCTTGAATCGATTATGGAGCTTGCCGCCCGCAACGCGGCAAAGCAGAATACAGAAGTTAACGATGAGTTCTTGGAAGATGCTTTTGAAGTTTCCCGTCACGGGGAGCAGAAAGATTGGGGGCACGACTACCTGGAGCGCGTGGCAAGGCATGAAGCCGGGCACGCCTATCTCTGCTTTCTTGGAGGAAATACTCCAAGCTATCTCACTATTATTGCCAGAGGGAGTCACGGCGGATATATGGAGCACGCTGATACAGAAAATTCGCCGCTGCAAACAAAGGCAACCCTCCTTTCACGAATCCGCACATCCCTTGGGGGAAGAGCTGCGGAACTCGTCTATTACGGAGTTGAGGACGGCATTTCCACAGGCGCCGCAGGGGATCTGGAAGGAGCGACCCGTATTGCCAAAGCGATGATTGCAAACTATGGTATGGATGAACAGTTTGGGCTTGCATCCTTAACCCGTGAGGAAGCGGAAAAAGGGGGGCTCTCCGCGGAGATTCAGCAAAGGGTAAACACCATCTTAAAAGAGCAGATGGATGAAGCGATTTTGCTGATAGGAAAGGGAAAGAAGAATATGGACAAATTGGTATCCGCCCTCCTTGAAAAAAACAAACTCACAAAAGAGGGGATAGAGAGGATATTGAAATAGTTACATTAACCGGGCGGCTCGCATATATATATTAGCTCTTTTCTTGTTATCCTCGGAATAAGAGGGTAGGCGGATTTTCTAAAAAATTCCGGGAAGTGAAAGCCGCCCTGAGAGGTTATATTTACCGTAATAACGCCATCTTCAGCAGACACCAGATAATCGCTTAAATTAACAGTTTTAAGCTCTCCATGTTTGCCTGCCCTATTGTATTTTGCCTCTCCGTTCTTTATTTTCTCCGCAAGGAAGGCAAAGCTAAGCCCGTCAAAGTGATATGTAGCCCTGAAGTCCGCTGTGCGGGGGAAGGAGGCGACCTCTTCCGCCGAAAGAAACTCAAGCCCTTCCATACTTATCTGGTTTAACCGCTCCGTTATATCTTTCGTCAATTTCCCCGCTTCCATTAAAAAAAATTCTTTCTCTCCCCCTATCCCAACAGGCAGCGGAGCAAGGAAAATTATCCGCGGCTGCGGGTTAAAACCATCGGAATATTTTATCTCAACTCCCGCAGATATTAAGAGGCGAGCGAATACCCTTGAAGAATCCAGGGCAGAGAGGAGAACCGCCATCCCTTCTCTTTTATAAGTAACGATATACTTTTTATAAGTCGCCGCTTTCCGCTCAAGTAAAGTGTCTGCAGCATAAATATCGGCATAAGTATTTGCAATTTCATCAAAATCGCATACTCCGCAAGCGGTGCATCCCCCTTTTCTGCAATCCGGAGTGGTCGCACCTTCCGCCGCGGCTCTCCGCTCTTTTTGAAGCCAGAGTTTATTGACACCCACATCTATATTATCCCAGCAAAGGGGCTCAACGTCTGAATAAACACGCTCTGCCAGTACAGAGGGATTAAAAGGTGTTTTCGCAAACAGCTCTTCCCACTTTTCCCTTGAAAAGAAATCTCCCCATGCCTCAAGGTAAAATCCTTTTTTGAGCGCTGACAGGAGAACGGGGTGCCAACTTTCATCCCCTCTTGATATGGCAGCTTCAATAACGCTTGTAAATGTATCGTGGAATCTTAACTTTGCACGGACTTTTTTCATAGCGTCCCTTAAAAGTTTATGCTTTCTTGAAAATTCCTCCAACGGGTTCTGTCCAAAAGTTTCAAAGGGAGTGAACGGTTTTGGAACAAAATTTGACACAGAAACGGTTATCTCAAAACGCCGTCCGCCTTTGACGGCGTTTTCAATCTTTTTCACCAACTCCGCAATCTCGGTTATATCCTCGTCTCTCTCATAGGGGAGACCGCACATAAAATAGAGCTTAACCCCGTTGTATCCGGCTTGCTTTGCATACAGAGCGGCATTTATAATCTCTTGCTCCGTAATATTTTTATTGATAATATCTCTAAGCCGCTGCGCGGCGGCTTCGGGGGCAATTGTAAAACCTCCCTTTCTCACCCCCGACGCCTTCTCCAAAATTGACGGATTTACAGTTTCAGCCCGCAGGGAAGGGAGTGAGAGTGATACGTTTTTAGGGTTAAAATAAGACGAAAGGGATGCAAGGAGCTCATTTATCCTTGTATAATCTCCACTGTCCAGACTTAAAAGGGATACTTCCTCGTAACCGGTGACGGCTATCAACTCCGCCGCAAAAGAGCATATATCGCTGACTTCTCTCTCCCTGACGGGTCTGTATATTATCCCTGCCTGACAATATCTGCACCCGTTGGTGCACCCCCTTGCTATTTCTACAGTTACCCGATCCTGAACGATTGGCGATATGGGAATTATCGGCTGTGGAATGTCCAAAAGTGAGTTCTTTGAAAAACCTGTGTATATAGCTTTTTTTACAAGTTTTTTCGGATTCAAACTAGGAATAAATGTAAACGGGTATTCATCCAACATTGAAAGTAGCCCCTCTCTTGCAACCCCGTTTAACTTTAAGGCGTGGGCTCTCTCTAATACCACCGTCAACTCCCCGTCCATCTCCCCCATAAAAAAAACGTCTATGAATGCGGAAAGCGGTGCAGGATTAAGAATAGGGTTCCCTCCCGCACATATTACGGGCGAATCCTCTCCCCTGTCTTTGCTTAAAACCGGTATCCCGGCTTTATTTAACAGAAATAATACGGCAGGATAGGCAAGCTCATACTGAATACTAAACCCCACCATATCGCAATATTTTAATGGAATACGGTTTTCAAGGGTAACCATAATATTCTCGGTAAGCCCCGCTTCAAAAACATCCGGCCACGGAGCAAAAAAACGTTCTGCAGATATTTTGCTGCTCTGATTCAACTTTTTATATAAAATTCTATAACCGGTGTGACTCATCCCTATCTCGTAGACATCAGGGAAAGCCAAACAGAAGGTTAAAAGACCGGACGGATCTTTCTTTATCTGAAACGGTTCGCCGCCAGTATAGCGCAACGGTTTAGAAACCTTGCAAAACTCCAAAAAATCTATATTCTCAGTCAACCCGCACAAATCTATTGTATCTTTTTTCATCACCTATGCTCGTCAATTCGCCGTGTCCGGGGATAACGGCGGTATCATCCGGCAGAGTATATAACTTCTCCCTGATGGAAGGGATAAGGGCATCAGGCATTGCCCCTACCAGATCAGTCCGCCCTACCCCGCCCGCAAACAAGGTATCGCCGGTTAACACTGTGCTTAACTTTTCTATATAAAATGAAACGCTTCCAGAGGTATGCCCTGGCGTATGGATCACTTTAATTGCGCTGTCATCAAAATCAATTATTTCGCCGTCCGCCAGAGGTTTTTTTTCTTTTATCTTTTTAGTGGGATACCCGCCAAAGGAGAAGGAATATTCGGAGGCGGCGTCCGCCAGAAGATAATCGGACGGATGAATAAACACCGGGACTTTATATTTTTTTTGAAGGGTTTCCGCTGCCCCGATATGATCAAAATGCCCGTGGGTTAAAAGAATCTTTATCAGCGTTAAACTATTGCTTTCAATCGCTCCGGCTAATCGCTCCGGTTCATCACCCGGATCAACCAATATAAGTTCCCCGTTTTCAGCGGTTAAAAAAATACAGTTCGCCTCTATTACCCCTAAAGGCAAGTATTCTATCTTCATACCCTAACCCTTTTTCAAATATTCTTTTATTCCAAATTTTAAAAGCACCAGCGCCCCGAAATATACGGCGGCGGAGACTGCAACATTTATCAACGTATGAACTCCGTTCATTTTAAGCACTGCAAGCGCCCCTAAAAGGAGATAAGAGCTTATCATAATTTTAATAATTTTGCTTGCATGTTTTGTTATGCTAAAGCGGTAATCCTTGATAAAAACATATAACAGCACGGCGTTTACCATTGCCGCAACTGAGGAAGCAAGGGCTATTCCCGCATGCCCCAAAGGTTTCATCAGCAGCAAATTAAGAACAAGGTTTACAGCAAATGATATTCCGGCAACTTTAACAGGGGTTGCGGTGTCTTTATCAGAATGAAATACCCGCGTGAAAATTCCCGCAAGAGAATAAAAGATAAGCCCCACGCCATACATCTGCAGGGCAGCAGCGCTCTTTAATGTATCTTCTTCTCCGAAGGCGTTCCTTCTGTATATCAGGTCTATCAATTCCTCTGCAAGCCCCACAAGCCCTATAGTGGAAGGGATTATAATCAGGAGAACAAGTATTATGGCTTTATCAAGGAGAGCTTGAACTTTAGCTTTATCGCCGTGAGTTTTTGCAACGCTGAATTCCGTTAAACTGACAGTGCTAATGGTTACGGCAAAAACCCCCAAAGGGAATTGAAAAAGCCGATTGGCATAAAATAACCAAGAGATGCTTCCAGGCTGCAAAAAAGACGCAATCACTCTGCCAACAAGGAAATTAAGCTGGCTTATCCCCACCCCCGCTAGGGATGGGACCACCAGTTTATAGGTTCTTTTCACATCAGGGTCGGGGGGCGTGAGGCTGCCCATACGAAACCCTTTTATGTGGGCATAGGAATATACTATCAGCAATTGTAAAAGCCCGCCTAAAATAACGCTGAAAGCCAGCGGGTAAATATTGCCGTTATAATGGTATCCTGCCGCCGCGCCCATTATCATCATTATATTTAAAGCGGCGGTGGATGCATAGGCTATAAAATAGCTCCCGCAAAGATTTAAGTATCCCGCTAAAATACCTGCTATACTTATAAATAATAGATACGGAACTACAATTCTTAACAGCGCTCCCCCCAGAGCAATATTGTATTGATTGCCTATTATGCCGGGCATGAAAAGGACAATGATATATTCCGCAAGTATTGCAAGGATAAGCGACACGCCAACCACCAGAAGGGTTTGAACGGTAATAAGCTGCGTCAGATAGCTGTTGGCGGCAAAAGCGCCGTCCTTATGTTTTTTATCGCTTAATATGGGGACATATGCCGATGCGATAGCTCCTTCCGCAAAAAATTGCCGGAAAAGGTTAGGTATTGCAAATGCTACAAAAAATATATCTGTTACGCCGGTAGCTCCGTATACGCCTGCAACAGCTATATCCCTTAAAAGCCCGAATACCCGGCTTATCATAACCCCCAAGCCGGAACGCAATATTGAAAAAATATAATTCATTTATTTTATGTTCACTTTGTAATAATTTATATGGACTTAGACCAAAATTTGAAGTAGTATATAGTTCAAATTACATCTTGTAAACTTAAAAGGTGAATAAAGTTTGACAGTTAGAGTCCTTATATAAGCATTAGGGGGTTCGCAATGACAAAGTCTGAACTTATCTCTCACATTTTTGAAAGCATTGAAGTTATGACCAGACAGCAGGTGGAAGATATTGTAAACGGCGTATTTGATGAGATAGGCTCAGCCCTTGCTCAGAAAGACAAAGTTGAAATACGGGGTTTCGGCAGCTTTCACGTTAGAAAGAAAAAGGCGCGCATCGGCAGAAATCCCCAAAACGGTTCGCCCGTGGAGATTGCTGAGACGTGGGTTCCATTTTTCCGACCCAGCATAGATATAAAAAAACAGCTTATAGCGGGCAAATTGCCGGATAAAAAACTGAAAAAAAGTTGAAATTTTGCTTCTTTGCTTGGGGGGTATTTTTTTTAAGCAATTTATTGGGATTAAACAATATTTGAGAGAGTTTTATAATGAACAAAATAAGTCGTGCTAAAGTGTTAAACAATGAAGGTCTATGCAATATTTTCCATTGCAGTCCCCAAGGTGGAATGCGGAGGTCGCTTAAGACGAATACGCTAATAATTGTATCAAATCGCGTTAAATCAATATCTATTCATGATAGATGGATTAATGATATCTTGCAATATACCGGTATGGGCAGGAAAGGAGATCAGAGTGTTGAATTCGGACAGAACAAAACATTGTTGAAATCCAATAAAAATGGGATAATTGTTCTGCTTTTTGAAGTATTAAAAATTAAGGAATACACATTCAGAGGAAGAGTTGAATTAGCTGATGAGCCAT
>JAITJJ010000188.1 GCA_031278965.1 Deferribacteraceae bacterium | reverse complement strand
AAACACTCCTATAGCTTTTATCCCCTTGCTAAATTCCAAACTATTTAAATAGATGAACCGTTCCGCCCTATTCCCGTTTATATCCATCGTTTTAATCTATCTCTTGTCAACCTCCGGTTTTGGAATTATATTTGTGCCGTTTTTTCCTATTATCTTCCTAAATTTTTATGAACATGCAGCAAAGAAGCAGCGTTTCCTCTCCGCCGCTCTCTTAGTCTTTTTTGTGGCGGGGGCGTTATTTTCGCTTAATGCGGTGATATTCCTCTGCCTTGCGGTGTTTCCTTCTATTCTGCTTGCCATATTGCATAGGAGCGGGAATGCAAAAAACTGGCGGACAGTCGTCATTCCCACTATACCTGCTTTTATATTCACCGCTCTGGCAGTGAGTATTCCGCATATCAGGGAACTCTTTCAGAATGAGCTTGTGAAAGCGATAGAAACTCTTTACGCATCTTTAAATTTAGGGGACGCTGAGCGTTTAAGCGATTCATTATTAAACAAATTCTATATAAACCGTGTTCAAAATGCGAGGCAAGCCGTTCTTCTGTCTCCTGCCGCCGTGTTTTCCGGAATTTCTATGATCTGCTATTTTACGGAGTTGATAAGGTTTCGCACCCTCCCCCATTGGATAATCCCCCTTCCGGATATTTTCCTTTCTCTAATTGCTTCCGGGGGGTTGCTGGCGGCGCTCCCTGTAAATTGGGTTAATACGGATATTCTTAAATTTATGGGCTTTAACTTCCTCCTTATTGCTGCTTCCCTATACTTTTACAGGGGTTTTGACCTGCTCCTCTATTTTATGAACCGTTGGAAGTTAAGCCCTTTTTTTAGATTCTTTTTCTGCATACTAGTTCTTTTAGAATCGCTCTTAATGCTACTCGTCTCCGTTCTGGGTGTGATAAGCGTTTTTAAGAATTTTGTTAAAGATGAAAAAACTGACAAAGTTTAACGCCCCAAAGATCGCCATAGCCTTAGCCCTAATCCTTGCCGCGGGAAAAGGGACGGTTGGTTTTTTCTGCGGCTCTCTGGCTATTATGAGCGCCGCTTTTGATTCCATATTAGACGTTATCGCATCCATGATAAACCTGATATTTATAAAAAAGGCGGATGCTCCACCGGATTTTGAACACCAATTCGGGCATGGAAAGATGGAAGCTTACGCCGCCCTCCTGCAATCGGTAATAATCTTTATCACAGGGCTTTTAATCCTCTACACAGCCGCCCAAAAGATATTAAATCCTGTTATGCCTAATATAAATATTCTGGGCATATCTATGATGTTAATCGCCATAGCCTTCAGTTTAATAATCACCGTCATGCTCTCCAAGATCGCCGAGCGGGAAAATTCTCAAGCCTTGAGGGGGGATGCCCTTCATTACCGTGTGGATGTACTCACAAACTTCGCAATCCTAATAGCTGTTCTAATTGTGAAATTCAGCGGCTTAACCGTTATAGACCCGATTGTGGGCGGGACGCTGGCACTTTATATTATGGCAAATGCCGTTAGGTTGCATTTATCGTCTCTAAATATTATACTTGATAGGGGGATACCCACAGAGGAGCTGAAAAAGTTGGAAGAGAAGTTTAAGCTCTTTTCCGCCTACCAGCACGACTATCATCAACTGCGCACCCGCACGGACGGAAACCGCATCTTTGCGGATGTTCATGTGACCCTCTGCCGCACCATCTCTCTTTTGGAAGCGCACGCCATAGTTGATAAGATAGAGGAGACGCTCTGCAAAGGAAATAATGTTGACCTTCTGGTTCACCCGGAGCCTTGCCCTGGCAATTGTAACGAAAATTGCAAACGCAAGGCAGTTTTAGACTTTTTAAAGTCGGAAGAGGAAAAGGAGTTGAGAGATGGATAAGATTATCTTAGGAAACAGCGTTGAACACTACTTAAAGGGGTTTGGCATATTTATTGCCATGATAGCCGGGATATATCTAATCCTAAAACTCCTTAATATCCTTTTTGGCAAACTCTTTAAGCGTTCCAAACATAAAGTTCTGCGGGTTTTTCTGAGGATGGACAAATACCTTTCCCCGGTTCTGCAATACTTTCCGATATATTTTCTTACCCTCTACTTTAATATGCACGACAGGGTCAGACAGTTTTTATCCGCGATATGGTTTGCGGTCTTATCATACGCCGTAATAAAGTTTTTGTCTGAGGTAATCAAAATCGCTCTGACCGACTATGGAGCAGAGCGGCTCTCCATCCGCCCCACGCTTCTGAAAGCCTCAATAAACTTATCCATAGGTCTGCTATACCTTTTCGGCCTCCTCTTTGTTCTTGCAAACCTCGGCTTTAACATTACAACCCTTATCACGGGGCTGGGGATAGGCGGTATGGCGGTTGCCCTGGCATCTCAAGCATTTTTATCGGATCTTTTCAATTATTTCTCCATACTTATAGACAGACCTTTTGAGATAGGCGACACCATAAAGCAGGGGGAAGTTTATGGTGAGGTCTGCAATATCGGGATAAAGGGAACACGTGTGAAGAGCGTTACCGGAGAGATGATAATTATTTCCAACACCGATATAACAAAAGGAGCTTTAAGGAATTTTCAAGTTATGAAAGAGCGGAGAGTTCTTGCCAACCTTGGAGCGCTTTACTCAACGCCGGCTGAAAAGATAGAGAGAGTTCCTCTAATCTTAAAAGAGATAGTGGAAAATATTGAGGGGGTGCGTTTCGGCAGAGCGCACTTTCGGGAATTCGGCGATTTTTCTCTAATATTTGAGCTTGTATACTATGTGGATTCCAACAACTATACAAACTATATGGACCTTCAGCACCTTGTGAATCTGGAAATCTTAAAGCGTTTTGAAAGGGAAGGGATAAACTTTGCTTACCCCACCCAGAGCATATATCTGGAGAACCGCCGATAGCTTGTAAACGGCTTTCCCAAATACCTTTACTCTTGCTCAAGCCTTCCCCGAACCTCATAAAGTATGGAGAGATTTTTTGTAATATCTGCCAAAATTCCCGTCATATCAAGCGATTGGGCGATCTCCATTGCCGACAGAAGGCAGCCTTCCGCACTGTCATAATCTTTTAAGAGCATCTGCATAATGCCCAGATGGTATTTTATGCTCATAGCCTCTTCACTTGATAAACCGCACTCTTTTTCCGCCGTTTCAAGGAGGGCTTCCGCGCCGTTTTTTGCCGCTGTTTCGTTTTGGTAAAAGAGGTTTAATACATCCTCAAGTTTTTTTCTCAGATCTTCTCTCATCTGTTCTCCATAAGAATAATGAAGTCAGACTAACAAACGCTCTTTTCCCCGTC
Source organism: Deferribacteraceae bacterium (assembly GCA_031278965.1). Lineage (GTDB taxonomy): Bacteria > Chrysiogenota > Deferribacteres > Deferribacterales > JAISNW01 > JAISNW01. Next base: position 896 of record JAITJJ010000188.1, on the reverse strand, counting down.
AATGAAAAATCTCCCTTAAATCCTTTGCAAAGCAATGAAACCCTTTATCTGCGGTTTATTGCACATTCTCTTTCTTTATTACCAAGACTTGTTCCAATTTATACAGGTCTACAGAGCTTGTGACAATCAGTTTCTGAAAGAGTCCGGTAGGAGGAGATATAATATCACTCACAACTCCCACGCTTATTCCTTTCGGATATATCTGATTTACGCTCAAGCCGGATGTTACAAGTTTGTCGCCTATGCGCACATCGTCCAAACGATCGTAATAATCAACATAGAGCCCTCCGTGCCCGTCACCCTTCATAATTCCCACAACCCTTGTGCGGCTGTTCAGCACGCTTACGTTGAAATCGTGATAATACAGCGCTACAACCTGACTTGTGCCCAAGAAGGTTCTGGCGACTTTCCCCACAAGTCCGTTTGCCGAAACAACGGGATCGTTTACCTTTATCCCGTCGCGCTCGCCTCTGTCTATTGTGAGATAGCTTATATATCCGTCTATATTCCAGCCGATCACATTGGCGGCGGTGGTGCTGAAATCATAAACGTCACGGAACTGAAGGAGTTTATTTAAATTATCAAGTTGTGTAAGTTTTTCAGATAAAACGGAGTTTTCCAGATTTAAGCGGTCAATCTCTGTAAGGAGTGCCTTGTTCTCTTTTTCAACCCCAACCAGAAATATATAATTGCCCCAGACATTTTCAACAGATTTTGAAACCACGCTGATAAGGTAAACAAAAGGATTTAAAATATTACCCAAAAGCCCTCTATAAGGACCAGTAATCTCCGGATTGCGGAATTGCACCACTATCAGAAGCAATAAAAAACCGCCAACTATAAGATAACGCTTCCACTGCCTCATTATGCAAGTTATGTAACGGTAACTTTTTTCA
>JAITJJ010000133.1 GCA_031278965.1 Deferribacteraceae bacterium | reverse complement strand
TTATAGATATTGCATTTTGAGAATTCGGGTTTTTTGAGATTTTTTTACTTTTGGTTTGCTTTTTCGCAAAAAGCAGATAAAATAAGGGATAATGATATTTAGCAACCGCATATAACGAGAGAGGAAGGGGTTTGCTGTTTTTAAGGTTTTTAACAAAAAACCCCGTTATTTATCAGGAAATTACAAAGGTGCTCCTTTTTTTAAAACTAATCCCCGCAATAGGACGGAAACTTTTTAAGAAAAGGTTCAAGCTGTAAAAAAAGTCGGTTCAAGGGATGTTTAATTTTAATGGCACTAACCCTGAGTCACCCTGATTTACAAAGGGATTCGCCTTTTTTGTAAAGGACAATTCATAATGGCTAAAGCCCTTTCTTGCCAGAAAACACAGTGTGTTTCCCTCTTCGCAGAGGGAATTTTAAAACCGCTCGCTATTTTGGACTATTCCGACACCCTGGTGGCAAGCCCCCCTTCTAAAGCAACATTTCCCTAATCATAATTTTTATTTTTTTTTCCGCCGTTTTGTGCTAATACCTTTCTAAACAAATATCAACCGGGCTGATAATACTTTTCCCCAAAGGTGAGGATAAAAAACCGACCGGTTCTGTTATTTTTGGAGATAATATGAATCCCCTTGCGATAGAATTAAACGAGACCATCTCTGAAGCTTCCGCCCCTGTTTTTATGATGCTCTCCAAATTGGGGCAGGAGCTGTATATGCCGAAGGGTATCATCACCCAGGCGGCGCAGGCAAAAGAGATGGCTCATAAATATAACGCCACGCTTGGCATTGCCACCTCCGGCGGCAAGCCGTTTTACCTCCCCTGTATTTACGACTGCATAGATACTTTTCAGCCGGAAGAGCTATTCTCCTACGCCCCCACCAAAGGGGTGCCGGAGCTTAGAAGTGCTTGGAAAGAGAAACTTCTCCGCGACAATCCAACCCTTGCGGGCAAAACGTTAAGCCTCCCCATAGTCACCAACGCTCTTACGCACGGGCTCTCCATAGCCGCCGATCTATTCTGCAGCGAGGGCGACTTTGTGGTTACGCCTGATAAATTTTGGGGGAATTACCGCCTTGTTTTTTCAGTTCGGCGCGGAGCAAATATCTCCACATTTAAAACATTCGCGGGGATAAAGTTTAATATTGACGGTCTCTTGGAGAAAGTGGAAGAGTGCGGCAAGCTGAAGGGGAAGGTTGTTCTCATCTTAAACTTTCCCAACAATCCCGCGGGCTATACCCCAACCGCAGAGGAGGCGGCATATCTTGCGGAGGGGCTGAAAAAGATAGCTGACAGCGGGGTTAAACTTGTATGTATTACAGATGACGCTTATTTTGGGATGTTCTACGGCGATTGCCTGCGGGAGTCCATATTCTCCCTGTTAAGCGGGATAAGCCCCAATATCCTCACAGTAAAACTTGACGCGGCTACAAAAGAACTCTTTGTCTGGGGGTTTAGAGTGGGTTTTATAACTTTTTCTGCCCCCGCCGAAGCAAACGGCGGCAAACTCTTGCAAGCCCTTGAAAAGAAGGTGGAGGGGCTTATTCGGGGAACGGTGTCAAACTGCCCGCTCCCATCCCAATCTATGGTGCTTAGAGCGTTAAAGCACCCTTACTTAACGGAACAGATTAGCGAAAATGTGGCAATTTTAAGCCGCCGAGCGGCAAAAGTAAAAGAGATTGTCGCCCACCCGAAATATCACGACCGTTTTACCGCCTATCCGTTTAACTCTGGTTACTTCCTCTGCATAAAGATTGAAGGGGCGGATGCGGAAGAGCTAAGACTATATCTCCTTGAAAGATATGCAATAGGGGTAATTTCCGCCTCTTCAACAGATATTCGCATCGCTTTCTCCTCTGTGGAGGAAGAGGATTTAGAAGATCTCTTCAATACGATGTATAACGCCATAGGCGAAGTCAGAGCCCGTTAGCGCGTTATGCGGCGATGATGTTTAACAAATCCGTAAATCTTATCAAGAGGTTTGATTATTTCTTATTATTGCTGATAGTTTTTCTGGTGGTGGCGGGGTTCTTTGCGGTTTATTCCGCGGTTTACGATCCCACAAACGGCACAGTTCAGCAGCACCCGTATAAACAGCTTACAATCTTTGCGGCAAGTATGATCTTATATATCGGGGTATCCTTTATCGGATACAGAAATATTGTCCGCCTTGCGCCCATATTATACGTTTTAGGGTGTATATCCCTCCTCCTCGTTCTCTTTTTCGGCAATATGGAGATGGGGGCGCGCCGCTGGATCTCAATAGGTCCCTTTACAGGGCAGCCGTCGGAGTTTTTTAAGGTTTTATGGGTAATCACCATCGCATGGGTATTTTCTGATCTGAAAGATGAGAGATTGGGTTTTGTTAAACTTGGAGTTAGGATTCTATGGTTAATCCCTCCGTTTCTTCTGGTCTATAAAGAGCCTGATCTTGGCACTGCCCTTACCTATGCGGCAGCTTGGGGGATGGTAACTTTTTTTTTAGGGATCAAGCGGATAATCATAGCTCTGGTGGTGATAGGGGTTCTTGTTTCCGCTCCATTTGTTTGGCAGCACCTTGTAAAGCCGTATCAGAAACAGCGGGTGATAAGTTTTTTTGCGCCGGATAAAGATCCGAGCGGCATGGGATATCAGGCGCTTCAATCGCGGATTGCGGTAGGCAGCGGCGGGATAAGCGGGAAAGGGTATCTAAAGGGCACCCAGTCCCACCTCCGTTTTATGCCTGAGAGGCATACTGATTTTATCTTTTCCGTAATAAATGAAGAGTTTGGTTTTGCGGGCGGAGTATCGCTTGTATTGGTCTTTATGATCCTTATCCTAAGGATAATATCCATCTCACTGGAACTGAAAGAGCCGCAGGGGAAGGTGCTATGCATTGCGGCAGCGTCTTTTCTCCTCTTCCAATTTTATATAAATACCTCTATGACCATCGGTATGTCGCCGATTGTGGGGGTTCCGCTGCCGTTTGTCAGCTACGGAGGCTCCTCGCTTATCGCCTATGTAACCATGATGGGGCTTGTAAACTCGGTATACATCTGCCGCAACGATTCGCCGATAAATTAGGGGTGGAATAGAAGGGTAAAACTATGATGAAATCTATGACCGGTTACGGGCGGGTATCCCGTTCAACAAGTATCGGCGCCGTGCAGTTGGAGATAAAGTGTGTCAACAGCAAATATTGCGACATCTCCTTCAGGCTTCCAAAGGTTCTCAATCACCTTGAAATACCTATAAAGGGAATCTTGCAGGAAAAATTGTTAAGAGGGAAGGTGGAAGCCGTGTTGGATATTCGCTTCCTAAAGCCGCTCCAGATACCCGCCCTAAACAGAACGCAGTTTATATCGTATCTAAACCTCCTGGATCAGATGAAAAGATTGGGGGGGTTGCAAGATGCCGTAAGTTTATCACATATCCTCTCTTTTAGCGAACTTATTGAATATGAGAGCGAACCCGTCTTGCCGGAAAGCGAAAGGGAACTTTTGCAGATAGCGGAGGAGGCGGCGGATGCGCTTGATGATATGCGAAAATCCGAAGGGAAACACCTTGAGGATACGATACGCGCCCAACTCGCCCGTCTTAACGAAATTATGCTTGCTATAGAAGAAGCCGCGTCTCAAGTATTCTCCTACTGGTTTGAAAGGTTTAAGAACAAGATTGCCGAATTCCTTCCAAACCGTGTTGATTTAGAGGACAGAATTGTTCAGGAGGCAGCCCTCTTTGCGGAAAAAGCTGATATTAAAGAGGAGATCGCCAGAACCGCCTCCCACTGCAAACAGTTTTTAAGTATTATGAAAAACGAATACCCTTGCGGGAAAAAGCTGGATTTTCTATGCCAGGAACTCTACCGGGAGTTTAACACCATCGCATCCAAAAGCCAGAAAGCAGAGATCATAGGCAGTGTGATTGAAGCGAAATCCATAGTGGACGGGATAAGGGAGCAGCTGCAAAATATAGTTTAAGGTGCCGCTAAAACAAATTCATAACAGCGTCACGTTCAACGGACAGCCTTTTTGGGCATACTCTCTCAAGCCCTGCGGTGCCCATTGCCGAAACCATTTTTTTACTGCTTAAATCCATTGCAATCACACTGTCGCTCTTGCCTATGCAATTATTACGAAACAAATCAGACAACATGATATATCAACCCAAATTCCGTAATGCGCAACGACAAAGTCAGGTAAAAACAAAAAGATTACGAAATAATAGGAAATTATGGAAATTTTTTTGACATCATCATTATTGTTATGATATGCGGGAATTTAGGTTTAACAAG
>JAITJJ010000028.1 GCA_031278965.1 Deferribacteraceae bacterium | reverse complement strand
CTACAACAATAACGTTCTGGGGGGGAAACGCCCCCGCATCATCACCATGCTGAACAGTTTTCACGGGCGCACTTACGCCACCCTCTCCGCCACCGGACAGGATAAAGTTCATAAAGGCTTCGAACCGATAGCGGATTTTTTTACCCATATCCCGCTGAACAACCTTGCCGCCTTTGAAGAAGAGATTGCAAAAGAGGATGTTTGCGCCGTAATAATAGAGATATATCAGGGCGAAGCCGGGGTTATCCCCGCAGAGCACGATTATGTAAAGGCTCTCGTGCGCCTTGCGCGCCAGAACAAGATTTTGGTTGTATATGATGAGGTTCAAACCGCATTTGGGAGGGCGGGAAAGATTTTTGCCTATGAACGCCTTGACACACCACCGGATATTATGACCCTTGCAAAGAGCATCGCCAACGGTTTGCCTATGGGAGCTGTAGCGGCAACGGAGAACGTGGCCGATCTTTTTACCTATGGAACCCATGCCAGCACCTTCGGCGGAAACCTTATAGCCGCCGCGGCGGCGCATGCGGTGTTGGATCTTCTTCTGGAGGAAGGTTTTTTAGAGGAAGTAAATAAAAAGGGGGAGTATTTTAGAAAATATCTCTTAAATGCGCTCTCGGAATTTCCAAAGTATGACGAGATTTCCATTAGGGGCGACGGTCTTATGACAGGGGCAACTTTCCCTTTCTCCAACACGGATTTTATAAACAATGCTCTGGATGAAGAACTTGTGGCGCTTCCTGGCGGGTTGAACTCCGTTCGTTTCTATCCGCCGCTTACCGCTACCATAAACGAGCTTGAGGAAGCCGCAGAAAAAGCCAAGGAAGCATATCGGAGAACCCTCCTGTGAAAAACTTTCTTACGATCCTTGACGCTGAAACGGCGGAACTTAAAGATATCATAGATACCGCCATAACCCTGAAAAAAGAGCGAAGCGTGAATATCCCTCATAATACCGTCCTTGCGGGCAAAAGTATTGCCCTTATCTTTGAAAAATCCTCCACCCGCACCAGAGTCTCTTTTGAAGTCGGTGTCAGGGAACTTGGGGGGCACCCCCTCTTTTTATCCGGGAGCGATATTCAGCTTGGCAGAGGGGAGCGGATACGGGATACTGCCCGTGTTCTCTCCCGCTACGTGCACGGGATAACCCTTCGCACCTATGGGCATTCGCGACTTCTGGAGCTTGCGGAATACTCTGATGTCCCTGTTATAAACGCCCTTACAGATACGCACCACCCTTGCCAGATTTTGGCAGACGTTCTCACCTTTTACGAGCGGTTCGGACGCTATGACGGGATTAAGGTCGCCTATATCGGAGACGGGAACAATATCGCTCACTCTTGGGCGAACGCCGCAGCCCGTTTCGGTTTCCACCTTGCCATAGCATCTCCAGCGGAGTGTGCCCCCGATAAGGAGATAATATCCGCTGCCGTAAAGGAAGCAAAAAAGGGCGGCGGGAAGATAGATTGCTCAGCAGATGCACAAGCAGCGGCATATAATGCGGATGTTATAACCACGGATGTTTGGGCAAGTATGGGGCAGGAAGCGGATGCGGAGAGGAAGAGAGGCTTTCTTAAACCGTTTCAGGTGAACGCCGCTTTAATGGCAAAAGCGGCGCCGCACGCCGTATTTATGCACTGTCTCCCGGCGCATATGGGAGAAGAAGTTACTGAAGAGGTTTTCGAATCAAAATCGTCTGCAGTCTTTGACGAAGCCGAAAACCGCCTCCATATTCATAAGGCAATAATGTCAAAACTATTTTAGGCGGTTAGTTATGAAAAAATCAGAAGCAAACAGCGGGAAGATTAACTACATCTCTCTGAGCGACAAGAAAGGGGTTCCAAAAACAAACGTCACGCAGGCAAAGCTCCTCACTGCCTACGGCATAGACGGAGATGCCCACGCGGGAGATTGGCATCGTCAGATTAGCCTTTTGGCGCAGGAAAGTATCGATAAAATTGCCGCCAAAGGGCTTGCTGTTCACGGCGGCGACTTTGCGGAGAATATAACCACTTGGGGGGTGGATATCCCCAACGCAAAAGTGGGAGAGCATATACAGCTTGGGGCAGCCGAGCTTGTCGTCACCCAGATAGGGAAGGTTTGCCACGCAAGGTGCGCCATCTTTAAGACCACTGGGGATTGCGTTATGCCGAGGGAAGGCATCTTCGCAAAGGTACTGAAAGGGGGAGTCATAAGGGTGGGAACTCCCGTAACCATAGTTCCTAAAAAAGGTTTTTCGGTGGGGCTCGTCACATTAAGCGACAGGGCTGCCGGAGGGGTATACCCCGATGAAACTGGTCCGGCTCTTGAGAAATTTATTAAAGAAAAACTCCCTGTTTCTTATATTAGAAATGAACTTTTGCCCGATGAAGAAAAACGGCTTGAAATGATTTTAACGGATTTCTGTGATGTTCAAAAACTTGATCTGGTTGTAACAAATGGCTCTACCGGAGTATCCCCCAGGGATATTGCACCGGACGCCATATTAAATGTTATCTCCCGCCGCATTCCCGGCTATGAAGAAGCTATGCGCGCCCGATGCCGTGAAATAACCATTAAAGCTATAATATCAAGGAGCGTGTGCGGAAGCCGGGGTAGCACCTTGATATTAAGCGTTCCCGGAAGCCCCAAAGCGGCAGTTGAAAATCTGGAGGCGGTAATTGGCGCGGTGGAGCATACTATCATGAAGTTACAGGGCGATGCGTCGAGCTGCAGCTAAAGGAACTATCAGAAGAGAGAGCCTCCCCCGATTTATAGTTATAGACGGGATTGACGGGACGGGGAAAACTACTCAAACCGCTTTGCTTGTGGCTTATCTTAAAGAAAACGGAGTGAAGGCCGTATCCACCTATGAACCAGGAGGAACCGCAAGCGGGCGGGAGATACGCCGGATTCTCTTAAACAAGCGGACAACGCTCTCAAAAGAGGCGGAGCTGCTCTTATTCAGCGCGGATCGCTCGGAACATCAGATTAAAATTTCAGAACTCTTAAACTCCGGCGTATGGGTAATATCCGATCGCTTCCTTTCTTCCACTTGGGCTTATCAGGTGTGCGGACGGGGCGCCCCGGCTGCACTTCTGGAAGCAGTGCTCCCTTATACCGTGAAATACTATCCCAATCTCACTATAATTCTTGATTTAGATACTGAAAACGCTCTTCAACGCTCCATTTCAAGGCTTGAAACAGAGGGAAAGGCGGCAGAGGAAGGACGCTTTGAAGCGGAAAAAACTGCTTTCTTTCAAAAAACAAGGGAAGGGTTTCTTGAATACGCCGCCGCCGCCAGATACGGAGAAACTGTCGTTATAAACGCGGCTAAAAGCGAAAAAGAGATAGCGGCGGAAATAGCGGAGGCGGTAAGAGCAAGGTTTTTCTAAGGGCAAAAATGCCGAAAAACCGGCGGCGCAAAACGGGGAAAGGCAAGAGCGGCTTTGAATCTGCGTTTAAATGTTTTGCACTTTACAATGTTTTCAGCATTATTATTTCATTGCCGGTTTCCGAATAATACAGCTGATCCACATAGTTCCTTATTATCTCCACACCCCGCCCGCAAAAAATTGCTTCGGAGCGGTCAGAGTCAAATCCATAGTTTATTACCCCTTTTCCCTCGTCCAACACCGATATTCTAAGGATAGGAATGCGCTCATCTATATATGCCACAGAACAGGTGATCTTTTTATGGCGGTTTTCCAGCGATTTTTTATTTAACAGCGTTTCATAACGGTCTTCATTTATGCTGTTATGCTTTTCCCTCATTCCAATTTCAAGGCTGCCGTGTTCAAAAGCATTTATAACAGCTTCACTGTAAGCAACAAAGAGCTTTGTCCCAAGCTCTTCGCTTATCTCCAGATTGGCAACGCTATCCTTAAAAAATTCATCGAGCTCCGCAACCCCTGCCAGAGTGCTCTCTACGGTGCAGGCAACCTCCCATGCCGGGTCTTTTACGGCGCGGCGGAGAAAAAAAACCGTAACATCATCTTTAGGCTCCATCCCCCTCTCCTCCAAGGTGCTCTTAAAACTGGAGAGGATGCCGCATTGACTGAAATCGCTCTTTATAAGCTGCTCGTATACAACATCACCCTGCTCTGCTTCCGTGAGACCGTCACTTGTGATCATAAGCCTCTGGATAGTTCTAATGGATATTTCCCCCACTTCAAAATCGGTTTTAGACTTTATAATGGGGATATTATTGCTGGCAATCTCCTTAACGCTCCCGTCAGAATAGCCGAGCAGGATATTCGGCATTGAAAATGTGGCATATCGCAGAGCCTCTTTCTCAAAATCAACGGTAATAAAAGCGGCGCAAAGAATCTCTTCTTCAAGGAGTATCTTTTCAATATAGGGGAGGAACCCGCCTACGATCTTTTCCAACGTCAACTCTTTTCCCAGAAGATCAACCTGATGATTAAGATAGTGGGTGGCGGACATAGATGTAATGGATGCTCCGACTCCCTTCCCCATAGCGTCAAGAACAAAGCAGAACAGGTGCCTGTCATCCAGACGGCGGACAGAAAAAGCATCTCCGCAGATAATGTCCAACCCTTGATAGAGGGTGTCAATCATCCAACGCCGACCGGAAACATCTATAATTCTTTCGTGATAATCGTTTTTAAGCGCCTTCAGCTCTTTTTTAAAAGCCGCCTCCTGTTGGGAATAGTGATATTTTTCGCGGAATTTTAAAAGCTCAAGCTCCTGTTGGGAGTTTTTCCGTTTCAGGTTCTCATTTACAACCCGCTGAATTGCAAAGTCTATGGCGTTCATAAGAACTGCAGGATCGATCGGTTTAGTCACAAATTGGGTAACGCCCAGATTTATCGCCTCCATAAGAAAATCGGAATCGGCGTACCCTGTGATAAGAACTATTGGGATATCCCAATTTTTCTGCCTGATAGAGGCTATAAGCTCAATCCCGTTTAAGCCGGGGAGCATATAATCCGTAAGAACCAGATCAACATGGTATTTCTTAAATATATCAAGGGCTTCCTCAGCGGAGGAGCAGATATACATCTTTTCAAACCTTCGTGAAAGCCTTGAAGCCACCGCTTCACGCATCACCTGGTCATCTTCAACGTATAATATGGAAATCTCAGATTCCTGCATTAAAACTCCTCCAAAGCAGCACTCCAACCACCGCAAACAATAGAAGCGCAAGAAATATCTTGAACCGCCTCGCTTTTTTTCCTGCCGCGCCGACAGGTATCTTTTCCAGAGCAGCGCGGCAATTTTCAGATAGGTTCTGAAGTATCGCCTCCCGCAACGCCTCAAAATTATTTAGCGAGCTTGAGATCATAACAAAACTCATATCGGTGATAAAGAAAAATGCATAACGACCCCTCAGATTCATTACGGAGAGATCCGTTACTTCTTTCAGGTTTACTTTTTTTCCCCCGAATATAGTCTTTTTCCTCAGTTCTGTCCCGTCAGTTTCAACTTTAAGGGTGAAGGCGTATACCGAAAGGACAACAAACAGTATTATTGTCAGCAGGAAGAGTATATAAACTTTTTCATTCCGATAGCAGACCGCAAGGGCGGCAAGGGCGGCAAGCGCCGCAAGAAAGAAACATCTGTAAAAAATATCAACCCTAAAAACGCTCAATATCCACTCCAAGCGGCATTTTATTAAAGAGATACGGTTCATCAGAAAGGAGCTTGTTTATACCGGAAAGAAATTCGCCCATCTCCCTTTCTTGAAGGTGATTTAAGGATACCAGCAAACTTGCCCGGTAATCCTCCGGGTAACGGGCAGCATATTGATTGGCTTGGTCTGCAAAGCGGTTTCGGTTATTGGTAATCAGGTAAAAGAGCGCCCGATAATAATGAACCTCTTTATCGTAATAGCGGGCGTTTTCAAGGGTGTTGGAAGAAGCTGCAACGTTGATAAAACCCCTTGTCCAGAGAAAATAATACATAGAGGCCTTATACTGCAGTACATAGCGATAATCATTGTAGTTCAACAGCTGAAGATACCGCAGCCCCTTATCTTTATCTCCCGACAGGATAGCATAATTTACAAGCTCCGTTAAGATCATACTCTCTTTCATATAGAGCTCAAGCAATCTTTCATCAAACAGGCGCTTGCGGTCCAAAGTTATATATTTTGCTGCCATGACCGTGCTGCGGTCGGCAAAAACTCTTTCCGTCATAGCGGATAGGGGTGTTGTTCTAAGCTCGAGGAGATAGGCGAGATCGTCGCTGTGAAAAGCGTTGTTGCTTCTGATAATCTCAAGCTCTGTCATATCTGAGGTGAGGTAAAATCTTGCCGCCGCCGCCACAGTATCCATAAAGTTATCCCGGTTATTCTCTTCGTCAATCTGCTGAACAATCTCATCCATTTCAGAGAGGGCAAGCATAGCAAGATACTTTGCCCTAGTCACCATAGGGAGGATAATAGTCAGGTTATCAAGGGCTTCATACTCCTCCGCCGTCAGTTTCGCCTGATAAAAGAGCCCGTCCGCCACAGAGGATTTGCCTTGACGGTTCACGGCGTAACCTTGCCCCACATAAGCCGGAACAAGATATCTATTCAAGCGGATTGCCTCCGCAAACTCCTTCTCAGCTTTCTGAAATTCCCCGCCCATAAGGTGGGCAACCCCCATATTGTATCTAAGGAACGGGTCGTTTTTTAAGAGATCAAAGGCTTGATTGAACTTTGCAAGGGCGGCTTTATAATCATAGATCAGAAGTAATTCCGCGCCCTCGTTATTAAGGCGGACAGCATCGGAATATATTAAGGAACGTTGAAGTTGTATCAGAGCGGCGGCTTCCTCCGAATCTTTTAACAGACGGTAGCCTAATATCAGAAACGGATATATCTCATCCGGTTCAATGAAGAACGGATAGAGGAGGATCCCCGCCATATCCGTCCCAAGCCCGTCAAACTTAAAGTTAAAGGATAAATCCTCTTTAACGGGGGTAAGGGAGAAGTTTAATATTGGCACACGAGAAGCTATTATATAATCCTCCCTATAGGAGTTGGTAAGCTCTATTATACGCTCCGGCTTACGGAGATCCCAGGCTAAAACAAAGTGATACCAGAAGTATTCCGGTTTGGATTCGTCTATCTTCAAGGCGGTCAGTTCCGCTTCCCGCAAGCTCTTATCCTTAAATTGGAGAAAGCTCTTATAAATATAGTAATCGTTTATCGTGCTTTCCGGCACTTTCGCAAGAGAGCTTTCGGCGCTTTTCAAGTTTCCGGCGCGGATATGGTATGCTGCCCGCGCAAGGTTGGCAAACGGGGTATCCGGAGCGCCGCTTAACAGACGGCGCGCCTCTTCTGTCTCTCCGTCAAAGAGGCACATATGCCTGACCGTCTGATAGAGGAGGCGATCCCCCTTATCTCTTTCGTATTCTTTGCGTATGAAATTTCCGGCAGTCACGCTGTTGCCCATAGCCACCTGCACCTCATAGTTTGCAACTATTACGGGTATGTCCTGCGAATAATCATTTAACAATCCGTTGGCCTCATCCGCCGCCATATCAAGGTTCCAATTTCTAAGGTAGCTTTTAACAAGGCGGAGACGGTATTCTTTTTTTGGATTCCATAGTATGGCGCGGCGCAGGGCGGAGGTTTCATCGGGATATTTTTTAAGGCTTGCGAAGAGGGCGGCAAGTTTATTGTAGCCCTCTTCCGTTCCGTCAAACTCCATTGCAGATTTAGCGTTAAAATATGCGGTGGCGGGATCTCTTCTGCTGAAAGCAATATAGGCGAGATTATAGTTTATATTGAAATCCCGGTTCGGCAGGAGGTTTAATATGCGCTCCCCTTCATCAAGCTCTCCCATGCTTACCATAAAGTTGGCATAGTTGGAGAGGATATACGGGGAATTATCATCTATCTCCAGTGCCTTTTGGTAGTAAAAGAGGGCTGAAGCGGAGTTCCCGTTTTTAAGCGAGAGGTTCGCCATATCAACATAAACCCTGGCGCTCTTCTTTTTATTCACAAGACGGGACATGTACTGCTCGGCTTCAACGGTTTTTTCCTGCTCCGCAAGGGTTGCCACCAGGTTCATCACCGCCTCGTCAAAGTTCGGATCCTCCGCCACCGCAAGGCGAAAGTTCTCCTCCGCCTTCCTTATATCTTTCATAAGGTAGTAGCTGACACCCATATTATAATAGGCAACAGAGCGGTTTTCCCTTAACCCCATCTCATAGTAAGAAACAGCCTGCCTAAAATCCCCTCTAAGAAAAGCGTTATTCCCTTCACTGATAAGCGGTTCACGGCTTGCAACGGCGGAGGTGACAGAGGTGTTGTCTGTGAACGCATCCCCAACGGTCGCCTTCTCTCCGGAACAGGCAGAAAAGATAAACAGAACAAACAGAGCGAGGAGAGCAAACCGGCATCCCGTCATCAGCCCATTATCCCGCTGGCACTTCTTTAATAAGCATAACCCTTAAAATCTCTATCGGCATTATAATAAAAAATTATAAGCTAAATACAAGACAAATAAAAGATAAATAAAGATAGTCTGTTGCGGAAAAAGAATATCTTATCCCATCAATTTTTCACTAACTCACAGTTGGGAAGCACTGATTAATTCAAAGGAACCCGTCGCGGAAGTCTCTGATACGGAAGATTACAGCGTTTTTTAAGAAATATCGGTTACGGGGAGCAAACTGAGCAACACTCTTGGGAGATACTAATTACAGCCTGTTTTTGCGGGTTCTCGCAAGAGTGTCGCATGTGGTTCTGTTCTGCTTATGGCACACTCAGCACAAAAGTGTGATGGCACTCTTGATTGCAATACAATACAGACTCGCCGTGTATTTTATGACAAAGGGTGCAACGTATTTGCCCCGAATGCGAAGCGTGGATACTTACATTATAATTATTGCCCTTGCTGTCTTTTAACGACAGTGAGGCCGAGTCTGACTTGTCTGAATGGCATTCTATGCAGGGTGCCTGCGGCGCCCGCTTATCAGGCACATCCACATTGTGGCACTCTTTACAGCCAAGTCCGCTTTCAAGGTGGGGAGTATTTATCTCGTTCGTTTTCTTTTGTGCATATATTATTGCAGAGCCAAAAACAACAACCAGCCAAGTTAATAAAAAAACGCTTACTGTTCTCATTCATTTCACCCTTTACGGCTAACAGATATCCTAAGAGGATATTCCGTATAAATTGTTCAAACTTAAGGTGTCCGCCGACAGAAAACGGACAAACAGATTTATAACGCCCCGCGGATATGCTCCGCGGGAACAAGACTGGGATTTATTTTATCTTTTTGTTTAAAAAGGTTTCGGCAAAATGTTCTACCGCAAATCTTCCGGCGTTAATAGCGCTGGCGCTTGCAAAGCCGGGCATAATATACGGATAATTTTCACCGTACATTCCTCCCGAAACAGCGCCGGCGGCGTAAAGCCCTTTTATCGGATAACCCTCTGTATGCAAAACCTGTGCGTTTCGGTTTATTTTTAAGCCTCCGGCCGTGTCGCATATAGTGTTCTCTCCCCTAAATGCATAAAACGGAGCTTTAACAAGCGGGCGCATCAGATAAGAATCTTTGCCAAAATCCGAGTCCTCTCCTGTGTTGGCCAGTTGATTGTATCTTTCCACAGAGGCTTTCAGCGTGGCCGGATTGATTTTCATCTGTTTTGCAAGATCCTCAATAGTATTGGCTTTCCATGCATAGCCTCTTTTTATGCCGTCGGCAAGAATTTCGTCAAAGAGATCAATCTTTTCTCCTCTGCCAAACAGTGTAAAATAGTTTGTATGGGCGCCAGTAATTTTCATTAGATCGTCTCTGTAGTATGCGTCCATAACGACTATCTGGGAATGTCCGTTAGTCACAAGGGCGTTTTGCACCACGGTGAAGTCGCCTGACAGATCTTCGTTCATAAACCGATTGCCGAATTTATTGACCCAAAGCGATTTTGTCTTCAGTACCATGTAAGCCTGAAGCATCTTTCTGTCAGTGTAAAGTTCGTCATAATCAGTATTCGTAGGCACTGCGCCTTCAGACAGGATTGTGGTCATATTCGCAACATCAGCGCCTATTGCCAGCCCCATGACGATTCCGTCTCCAAAATTGGTCTTCAAGCCATTTGCATGGATATCGGCAGGATAATACGGGTTATACTTCAGAAGGATTTCACGGTTTTGGGCATATGAACCTGTTGCCATAACTACCGCTTTGGCATTTACTACAATATCTTCATCATTTGCCGTATCTCTGGCTTTTATGCCGGTTACCTCGCCCTTAGGGTTAACGATGAACTGTTCACCTTTTGTTTCGGTGAGAATAATGGTTTTATTAGCCTTAAGTACCTTTAGCATACTGTCTACAAACTGCTTGCCGGGGTTGCCTGACTTATATGTGTGGTATGTCCTGTTACCGTCTGGAGTATCAGTTATCAAAGCTCCCATCTCAACTCCTTTTTTTTGAAGCCATACAATGGTTTCTGCCGAGTTGTCAATTATACGCTTGACAAGGGATGCATCCGTTTTCCAAGCCGCATAGTCCATCGTCTGCTTAAAGGCTTTTTGTTTTGTAAGCCCCACCATATCAGCAAACTGTATGGGCGATTCCACAGCAAAAGTACCTTCAATGAGAAAAAGCTGTCCGCCTATTACGGCTGTTTTTTCAAGTAATACCACCTTTATCCCGTTTTCGGCGGCATAGGTAGCTGCTGTGATTCCTGCAACACCCGAACCTACCACCACGAGATCGGTGTTGTAAACTTTCGCGGCAAAACTGTTCAATGCAAAAAAAACGAAACAACAGGCAGCGACAATTAAGTTCTTGGTATACATTTTTTCCTCCTACCAATATTATGTTGTAAAAATAGCGACATAATTTCCAGCAGTAAACGGACATATGTCGGTATGATATTTTTTTTGCAGGTACTATTATTATATCTTATGGGGAAGTATTATAAGGCAAATCCATGGGTAATACCCAAGGTTCCTCAAGCGCTGAAAAATCTGTTTGTCGCACATGGACATATGGTGCATTTGGAGAGAAATTCCGTTATAGCCGGAACTTTGCGGACAGTAATGGATTTTGAAAACGCTCCCCCTTGTTCCTTGAATGACTTGATTTATCTAAAGTCAGGTCTTATGGCGCAGGCGTATGAAACATATGACGAAAACAAACCTCTTGCAATCAGTATTGTGCTCCCTGACAGGATGGTAAATTATGCGTCTTATATGGGAATTGACAATTCTTCCGAGGTTCTTTTTGCCTTGAGGAAGTCGGAAATACTCTATCTTTCCAGAGATGAGTTCGATCGCTGTTGTTCTAAAAATATTGAAAATTTGATAACTTCATATTGTATGCAGTGCATCGCTTCAGATTATGATGCCTTTACCTGTATGTTCACCTGTGATGCAGAAAAGCGGTTATTTTTTCTATTCAGATCTCTTATAGATTCTTTCTGCAGTGCTGATTTAATAAGCGCCCCTGCAGAGGCAGACAGATTTGTAAAGATCCCGATTAAGTTATCCTATCTTGAGTTGTCATATGTTATGTATACAACCCCCAAAACTATTGAACGGCTTATGTCAAAATGGATAAAAAAAGGTTATATTAAAAATGAAAAGGATGCTTTATATATATCCCCCGCTATTTTCAGTGAACTGAGAAAATTTGACTGAGTTTTCGAGAAATTTGATAGATCACAGGATTCAAACAACTGTGCCGACAATGTTTTATAACCTAGAATCCCATAACAGTGATCGAGGATCTCCGACTTAAAATTGGAGATTTTGTTATTTAGCTCTGAAACCTTAGCAAGCCCTATTTGTAGCGGGGTTTGGTTTTCTTTGTAACTGTTTTTTCTTAGGAAGTTGAACCATAGGAGATAGACAGCCATCTTTTGTTGCAGATGAGGAGTGCTGTTAAAGGCTTCTATCGTATAGAATTCATATTCTATCAGGCTATGGGAGGTTTCTGCGTCCGCTTGCCAAGTGTGGGCTTTAGGCGGAATTGTCTTATGTATCATTGAACAGCTTTCAACTTTTTCGGTAAATGCGCTATCCTTTTTGGCATTCCAAGAACCTGTGAATTCGCTGCCGTTATCCGTCCGGAGCACAGTATTGCTCAAATCCGCCCCGTTAGCTATCAGATGTTGAACAAGCTGCTTTACAAAACTGACAGAATTGCGTAAACTTAATTCATAAGCAAAAGTTTTGGGTGGCAACACAAGCTCTCTCTGTCAAGGTCAAGCCCTTCGGGCTGCTCCGCAAACCTTGACTGAGTTCCCGCTTGTGTTATCGCATACCTTTCTTTTTCTCTTTTTTCTTCTAAAAAATATACCACCGAACAAACACTACTTTATCCGCTTGTGCGCTTTATCTCTCGCCACTCTGCTAGTGAAAATAACTTTAACTTCAACGGACGATCACGATCTCTGGGGTATAGCCCAATACCTAAAAATTTCTCCCTTGCTTTTATGTGGTTAAGTTGATATTCTGACCGAATGAAAAAAACATTTTTATCGATTTTCGTATTCTCTTTTATCTATTTTACCGCCTCCTTTGCCGATGATTCAGTTATAGTCACCGGAATAGGAAACACCCCGGACGAAGCCAAAAGGAATGCTTTTATCAACGCTATTGAGCAGAAACT
Source organism: Deferribacteraceae bacterium (assembly GCA_031278965.1). Lineage (GTDB taxonomy): Bacteria > Chrysiogenota > Deferribacteres > Deferribacterales > JAISNW01 > JAISNW01. Next base: position 1,612 of record JAITJJ010000028.1, on the reverse strand, counting down.
CGGAGTTATGGTGGCAGCGGATATCCTTGTGGAAAACGGGGATATGATAAAAGATAAGATTTACACCAACACCCAAGGCTATATTGATAATTATACCGTCATCTCCTCCGGCAAAGACGGGAGCCTCTTTATTGTAACTATTAAAGCGTCTGTTTCAAGACAGAGCATCCTGTCTGAAATTGATGAACTCAATCACCTAAACGATGCAAAAGCGTCCTATGAAGCCGCCCATTGCCGCAAACTCGGAACGATTCATAACAGCGTCATGTGTTCCGGAGGGATGATAAGCCTCTCCAATATGAACTACGGCATACACTCCGATTCGTATATGTTGCTTAGATATTATATAAATTTTGACGAAAAGATAGAACTGTTGCAAATATATACGCAGCTCACCCTTTCAAACCCCGGAGGTTTTTATTCCGCCGAGGATCAACTCGGCAATGAGTGGAGGGTGAGCAGAGTATATTTGGGAAAGCAGTATGAATATGATTTTTCTAGGGATAAAATCGCTACGGAAGCTTTTATTTTGGAAACGGACAATATCTCATATATAAAAGAGTTTATTGCGACCGGTCTAATTGTTAAGTTTACGGGCAATTACTACAAAAGGATGAACCTGAATATCCCCTCAGCTTATATAGAAGGTTTTGTAAGATATATAGAGGAATTGGGTGATGATTAAGTTTTGCGATATGCAGAAGGGTGGCAGATGAAACGTTTTATTCTCCTCTTTTTTGTAAGATGGTATTCTACGGCTGCAGAAAAAGAATCTCTTTTTCATTAATTCACACTTTATTTACTTGACCGTTAAACTAATATAATGCTATAACCTTTTCATCAAGCGGTTAGGTAAAGTTTTTAGTTGGCAGCATTAATTGTCTGAGGGGAATCCCAACTTTTTCTTTTATTTGACTACCTTAATTTACTGAAGTATAATTTGAATTATGCATTAATTTAAGCAGGGAAGAAATGTGGGACGTATTCTTTTAATGGCTGTTCTGCTGGCATTTGTGATTATTATTGTCTTTTTCAGGGGCACTGATTACAACCCGGTTTATATAAACGATGCCCTGCAGCCTGATAAAATGAGCAGAGATATGCTGGAAGATTATTTTAAAAAGATTTTAAAGAACGAGATGCCGTCCTACAGAGATTTCAAGCCTGATGAATCGGCGGAGGAGCTTTTTGAACTGGGGCTTAAAGATATTCTTGTGTGGGATGCGGTTCACTTCGCCAGCGGAGCAAACCTATTAAAAAAGGCGGCTGACGGCGGATCTGTGCGCGCTATGGATCTGTTGGGCTACATCTATGACAGGGCTTTAACCGGCGGTCGTTACGATGCCGAACGTTCTCTTGAATGGTTTCTTAAATCCGCCGATTTCGGCAGCTTTGCAGGTCTTCATTACGCTTGCAAATACTACGCTTTTAAGAAAGAGTATAAAAGCGCCGCTCCTTATTGCGAAATGTCCGCCCAAACAGGCATTCCGATGTCTATGGCAATCATGGCGGAATTTTATCTTAAAGGGCTGGGAGTCAAAAAAAATACGGAAGCCGGAAAGAGGCTTATATGTGAAGCCCGCAACAGGGGGAGAAAAGCGGGAAACCTTAT
>JAITJJ010000008.1 GCA_031278965.1 Deferribacteraceae bacterium | reverse complement strand
TAAGGCTGGGCATAAAGTTGACCGCCTGCTACCACTCCCACCCCGAAACCCCTGCCCGCCCTTCGGAGGAGGACTTAAAAAAGCTGACCGACCCAAAATTAAGCTATATCATAGTGTCGTTAGCAGGCGGAAAAGTTGCTCTGAAATCTTTCAAGATAAAAGGCGGGGCAGCAACCGCCGAAGAAATTGAGGTGATGAGATGAACCGCTTGTATGAGCTTCCTCCTTTCCTATCTGCCGATCTGGAGAAGTTTAGGGAGATATACCTCGCTTATATGGACGGAAAGGCGGATAACACCGCTTTCAAGGCAAACCGAGTTCCCTTTGGTATCTACGAACAGAGAACCAGAGACACCTTTATGGTTAGGGCAAAACTTCCGGGAGGTATTGTAAGCGTTCAACAACTTGCAACTCTGGCGGAGCTTGCGGAAAAGTTCGGAGATGGCCGCCTTCATGTAACAACCCGTGCGGGAGCGCAGATACACGGTGTTATGATAGGTGATTTTATTGAAGTCATAGAGGTGCTTCATGCCGCGGGGCTCACCAATAGGGGAGGAGGCGGCAACACCGTCAGAAATATAACAGCCAGCCCCCTGGCAGGCGCAGCAAAGGGAGAGCTTTTCGACGTTACGCCGCACCTCATCGCCCTGAATATAAAGATGCTTGAAAGAAAGGATTCCTATAACCTTCCCAGAAAATATAAGATCGCCTTCAGCGGGAATCCCGAAGACACATTTGACAGCGAGGTAACAGACCTCGGTTTTGCAGCGAAGATAGAGAACGGGGTAAAAGGCTTCAGAGTATTCATAGGCGGCGGGATGGGCGGAAAGTCCAGAGTAGGTGTGCCTTTTCGGGAATTCTTACCGGAGGGCGAGGTGTTTCTCTTGGCAGAAGCGGTTAAGGAAGTTTTTTGCGAGCACGGCAACCGTAGGGATAAAACAGCGGCGCGCCTAAGATTCCTCCTTGAGCAGATAGGGCTGGAAAAGTTAAAAAGCCTGACAGACAGCAAATATGGCGAATTGAAAGAGAGTATTGAGTGGGAGATGCCATTAAAGTCCATACCGGAACTCCTTCCGATTGATGACGGTATCCCCGATCTAAATTCGGAAGAAAAGCTATGGTGGGAGAGGTTTGTTATTCCGCAGAAAGAGGCGGGGTATTTTGCGGTAAAAGTCCCGTTATATCTTGGGGATATAAATTCTGCTCATCTGAAAGAGCTCTCTTGCGCCCTCTCATATAGAGAAGGCGAAAGTGTCAGGTTCGGAACGGATCAGAACATATATTTGAGGAATCTCAAGGCAAGTGAAGCCGTCTTGCTCTATCCGCTTTTAAAAAAACTCTCTCCCCTTGTTGCAAGAGCCGCCATAATAGGCGATATATCCGTTTGTGCGGGGGCGGGAACATGTCAGCTTGGGATCACAAACTCCCGCGGGGCGTTTAAAGCGATAGAGAAAAAGTTGGCGGCGCTCCAGCTAAATGGGTCATTGGATGATCTCTCCGGACTAAAGATCAATATATCCGGCTGCCCCAACAGCTGCGGACGGCATCTCACCGCCGACATAGGCTTTTACGGCAAGGCAAAACGGGAGGGCAATGTTTCCTATCCCGCTTATGGGGTAGTTGCGGGGGCTGGAAATAAAAGCGGGAAAGCGGAATTTGCGGCAAATATGGGGGATATAAGCGCCTTTCATCTGGCGGCTTTTACCGCCGACATTCTCTCGGTTTGGCAGGAGGCTAAGGGGCAGGAGAGCGATTTTACAGCGTGGGTTGACAACGGAGGCGGAGAGCGTATAAGGGAAATTTCCCTGAAATATCTTCAAATTCCCCCCTTTGAAGAAGATAAAAACCCGTATTATGATCTGTATTCAAATGAGATATTTTCTTTAAAAGGGCGCGGCACGGGAGAGTGCAGCGCAGGGATATATGATCTTTTGGAAGCGGATAAAACCGCTCTGGAAAAGGCGCTGCAGAGCGGCAGATCTGCGGGGGAGCTTTCCCTTATTCGTCTGCTTGCCGCAAGGATGCTCATTGTTACAAGGGGGGAAGATGTCAGAGAAGAAAACGAGGTTTTTTCCGCCTTTAAGAGATATTTCATAGATACCGCTCTGGTAGCTCCAGAGTTTGCCCCGCTTTTGGAAGGCGCGGCTGAGATAGGGGTTGTAAAGTTGGCGGATGCGGTTCTAAAGCTCTATTCAACAATGGATAACACTTTAAAGTTTGCGGGGGAGCGCATTGCCGCCAAAGAGGAGGCTATAAAGCCCGAAAAGGCAGCGCCTGTGATAGATCTAAGAGGAGTTGCCTGCCCTATGAACTTTGTAAAAACTAAAGTGGAGCTTGCAAAGATTAAGAGCGGCGACGAAATAGAGGTTTATCTTGACGACGGGGCTCCCATTGAAAACGTCCCCCGCTCCGCCGCCGCCGAAGGCCATACCGTGGGGGAACAGATAGATGAAGGCGGATATTGGAGCGTAAAAATAAAGAAAAAGTGAAGATTTTACCCCTTGCCTTTACCCCAAAAAAGATTCTCCTTATCGGAGCAGGGAGAGCCGCCGCCATAAAAGCCGCGGGGCTTCTTGAAAGCGGCTCATCCATTGTTATAATTGCGGAAAACAAAAAGGATATATTCTTCAGCACCTTTCCGATAATCCTAAAGCGCTTTGAACTTGAGGACTCAAAGGGATTTGACATTGTGGTCAACGCAACGGAGGATAGAGAGCTGTCAAAGCTCCTCTGGAATGAGAGAAAGCGGAGAGGGTTTCTCTTAAACTGTGTGGATACGCCGGAGTATTGCGATTTTTTCTTTGAAGCCAACTATAGGGACGGGGATTATTGCATATCCGTAAGCAGCGGCGGCACATCCCCAGTTGCCGCCCGGATGGTGCGAAATTATATAAAGGCGGTGCTCCCCCCTCTCCCGTTCCGCGGCGAAAAAGGCAAAGTTTATCTGATAGGAGCAGGCCCCGGCTCGCTTGACAACCTGACTCTAAAAGGGTTAAAGCTCTTAAACACCCTTGATGCCGTCCTCATTGACCTGACGGTGGGGGAGGATATCCGCGCCTTACTGCCTAGGAAGTGCCTAAAAGTGGATACGGGGAAAAAGAAGGGAGCACACCCCTTGCCGCAGGAAAGGATCAACCGTATCCTCTCGGATTTTGCGGAACAGGGGTTTACCGTGGGAAGGTTGAAGGGCGGGGATCCTTCAATTTTCGGGCGTCTATACGAGGAAGCGGCATATCTCATTGAAAAAGATATAGAGGTGGAAATAGTGAGCGGAGTAAGCTCTGTTACATCGGGGCTTTTAAGCGCGGGGATCGTTCCCACTATCCGCGGCGTTTCATCTTCCATAACAGTGGTTTCCGCCCACTTGAAAGGCGCTATTTATAATGACGGGTGGCTTTCGCAGGTGAAAAACGGCGGAACTTTCATAGTTTTAATGGCGCACTCCTTTGCGGATAGGATAAAAGAGAGCGCCGTTAGATACGGGGTGGAGGCTGATACCCCCGCCGCATTCATATCTAGAGTAGACACTCCGGAGCAGGCCGCTGTATTCGGCACCATAGGAGAGCTTGGGGAGATGGCAAAAAAGTGCGCGAGACCAGCAATCCTTGTAATAGGGAGCGTTATAAAAAAGAGGTTTGAAGAGAATTAACCGCTGTTCACAGGGCTTTATCAATTTTGTCTTGCATATTTCGTTTAGTTAGATTAGAATATTTTTGACGGGGAGGAGATATGCGTAGTGTTGCAATGCTGATTATATTTCTTTTTTTAGTCAGCTGTCAACTTTTCCCAAAAAATAGTTCCGGAGGCGCTGAAGAAGCTCAAACTTTTGATACGGGAGAGGAAAACATCATTATAAACGAACCTCCGCCCGGCACGGTAAGCGGTTTTGGCTGTGTCAGAAAAACCGGCAGCGAGAACGACGCATCTATGTTTGGGCAGGCGCAGAGCTACTTTTCCGGGGTTCTCTTCTCTTACCTTAATATCTATGAATGTTACGAGGAAACACAGACTTCAGAACCCGATGCAGTTGCTTCCGGGAGTCCGGATCACAGCGTTACTCAGGAATTGGTGGATTACGGGGAACAATTGTCCGAGTGGCCGCAATAGATTTATCTGTTCTCATTAATTAAATGCGCTTCTCAAGAATCGCCGTCATGCTAAAATCAAGATAAATTATTCTGAACTTTTTTAAGAATCTCCTGTCTTTAAAATCGTAAGGGTGAGAGATGGAAAAGAAAATGGATTATGAATATATGGAAGCGGGAATAGAAGAGGTTGAAGAAGCGGAAGAAAAAGATTTAAAGCAAGAGAGCGAATTGGAAACCTCTGTAAATGCCTATATGAAGCGCATTTCCGATTGCAAACCGCTTGCCTTGGAAGAGGAGCAGAAGCTAGGGCATATTATGCGCCACGCAAAGAATAGAGAAACAAAGAAGGCTTTTGATAAACTTATTGAGGCCAACTTAAAGTTTGTGGTGAGCATAGCAAATAAATACCGCAATTTTGGGTTGCCTTTGGAGGATCTGATAAATCAGGGCAACCTTGGTTTGGTGGAAGCGGCAAAACGCTATGATCCTGCGAAAGGAGTAAAGTTTATTACCTACGCGGTTTGGTGGATAAGGCAATATATTTTTCAGGGAATTGCCGAGCAGTCAGGAGTGATAAGGCTGCCGCTGAAGCAAGCACAGACGGCATATAAGAGGGGAAAGATTAATAACCGTCTCCGCCAAAAGTTACAGAGGGAACCTACTGTTTGGGAAGTTGCAGATGAATTGGGGATAAAAGAAAAGGAACTCTCTGATATAACAAATACGTTCAAACAGTGCCTCTCTCTTGAAACACCTATAAGAGAAGGCGAGGAGCGAATGTTTGTTTCAAACCTCAAGAGCGAAGACGAAAGCACTGAGGACAGGATAATTAGAAACAGCCTTGAGCAAGCGGTCAGCGATATGGTAGATGAGCTTGACCCTAGAGAGATTGATATAATAAACCAACGTTACGGTTTATGCGGAAGGGAAGAAAAAACTTTGGAAGAGCTTGGAAAAAAGTTTGGAATAAGCAGAGAACGTGTCCGCCAGATAGAATCAAGAGCGCTTGAAAAGTTGAAAAAGAGAGCTGTTCAACTAAAGTTGCAAGCATATCTGGCTAGCTAAAATACCCGGAACCTCAAGTTTCGATACATAACCTCCTAGATAGAGCACCCCGCATACCCCGTGCGGGGTGCTCTCTTTTAAAGGATAGCCAGCAGTTGCACGGATAGCCGCTGAAAGCCCGCAAAAACAGGGTTATTTGCTGTATCTTTATAGTAAATCATAAACTTCCGCTTTCACGATTTGCGCCACACTTTCGTGCTTTTATTGTAGTTAAGAATTGGCGGCTGGCTGTGATGTTTGCGGGAAAGTCACGGGCAACTTACATTTTTGAATCAGAGCCGGAGGCCTAAATATAAAACTTCAATCCTTCCGCTTTAGACACAGCGGCATATATCCCCTCAAGCTCGGAATAATCTTTCAGATATAGTGTTACCGAATAGCTTATATACTTCCCCTTCTGTCTCGCTTCCATTAAAGCACTCTTACCATAAGGGCTAAAGATTTCTTCCACTGCGCTGCAAAAAGGCGGAGTATCCTCGCCGATAATCTTAAAGGTATAATCCAGAGGGAATTTTAATAACTTTTTCATCTGTCCGCCTTGCACAAATATCCCAATAGGATTAAATCAGCTGTCATTTATATGCTCTCCTCCGTCGCCACGGGCAGTTTTATGCAAATACTCCCTCTTATAGTCATCAAAAGTATGCTCTATAATGGCGCTCCTTGCGCCTTTTACAAGAGAAAGGTAGTGGGTGAGATTATGAATCGTATTTAAGCGGAGCGCCAATATCTCGCCTGCTTTATAAATGTGACGCAGATAGCCGAGTGAGAAATTTTTACAAGCGTAACAGTTGCAGACGCTGTCTACGGGGAGGTCGCTTTTTTCATATTCTTTTCTTTTAATATGAAGTTTTCCTTTGGATGTGAAAAGCAGCCCGTTGCGCGCGTTGCGGGTGGGCATAACACAGTCAAACATATCTATTCCGCAGGAGATTCCCGTTAAAATATCCTCCGGCGTGCCCACCCCCATTAGATAACGTGGGGAATCCTCTGGCAAAAGCCCCGCTGTGTAATCTGCCACCTCATACATAACGCTCTGAGACTCGCCTACGCTTAACCCGCCTATAGCATACCCGTCAAAACCTGACATTACGGTTTTTTCAGCGCTTATGCCCCTTAAATCAAGGTAAGTTCCCCCCTGAACGATCCCAAAGAGAAGCTGTCCATTATCTCTCTTTGCCGCTTTGCACCGTAGCCCCCAACGGATTGTCCGCTCCAGGGAGTTTGCCACATACTCCTTATCCGCAGGGCTTGAAACGCATTCATCAAAACACATAATGACAGAGGAAAAGAGCTTCTCCTGTATCTCCACAGATCGCTCAGGAGTGAAGTTAAGAAGGGAACCGTCCAGATGGGAGCGGAATATAACCCCTTCTTCGCTGATTTTACGGCGTTCCGCGAGGCTAAAGACTTGAAAACCCCCGCTATCCGTTAAAATCGGCCTCCTCCACCCCATAAAAGAACCAACCCCGCCGAAACGGGCTATAATATCTTCCCCCGGACGGATGGAAAGGTGATAGGCGTTTGATAAGATTATATCCGTCCCGCAATCATCAAGATCAACGGGAGACAAGGTTTTAACAGAGGCGAGGGTACCCACAGGCATAAAGGCAGGGGTTGGGAAAACACCGTGAATCGTTTGAACCTCTCCCGCCCGCGCCCGCTTGTCACGCCCAATTATGGAAAAAATCTTGCTCATAATTAAAGATCTATAAGGTATATTAAAAGGTTGTCAAGGGGCGCGGCTAAACGGATTGATACAACGATAAACGCTGCCGGGGAAATTTTTAAGCGCTCCAAAAATACTATATCTTCACCAACCCTTTCTTTTCCAGCTCACTCTTGCAAGACAGGCAAAACCGGGCGAAGGGAACAATTTCAAGACGGCGTTCATCAATCTCATCCTCACAATCCTGGCAGATACCGTAGGTGTCATCTGTAATGCGCATAAGAGCCTGTTCAACAAGCTGCAGCTTTAAAGCATCCGTTTCAACCTTCCCTAAAACCAGATTACGACTATATATATTATATGCTTCATCGCAGGAATCCTGAGCGCCGTCATTGCCGAAACTTAAAGATTCGTTATAACGCTCGTTTAACTGGGTGATTAGTTCCGCTTTAAGTTTCAGCAACTTCTGTTTAAAATACTCTTTGCGTTCATCTGTCATCACCTGCCTCCGTGTTACTTGTGATATGGGTGATTGCTTCTGATTGCGCCAGCGCGGTATATCTGCTCAGAAAGCACAATCAAGGCAATGTCATAAGGAAAGGTAAGCTCTGAAAGAGACCAGCACTCCCTAGCCCGCAACAGAACCGTTTCCGAATGACCCTCCGCTTCCCCTATAAAAATATATAGTTTGTGGTATAGTTTTTCAAGTTCGTAAAGCCGTTTCGCAAAAGCAGAGCTGTTCATCTTTACCCCTGCGGCATCAAGGGATACAACCAGAGCATCTTGGGGGAGGGAGTTAAAAAACTTCTCCTGCCTCTCTTTCTTCCTTCCGCCCCACTCCGCAAGAGTTAGGGCGCCGGAAAGCCTCCTGGCGTATTCGTTGAACCAACGGACAGCCTCTGCGTTGCGGCTCTTTCCTTCCAAAATAACAACAGTTTCAATCATAAGTCCGCTAAAAAGGGAGACCCCTTAATCTTTCGTTGACTTTCTACATAAGATTTTTGGAACTGTCAATCTAAATTTCGCTGCTTTTGCTTCCAAAGTTAAAAATGTCGGGACATAAAAAACTTTACATTAAGTTAATATATGCTCCTTGTCCACCTCCCGTTTTATAACCTCCCCTGAAAAAATATTTTAATTATTTGCCTCTTTGTGCTATACTCCCGCTGAGGTCACAAATCACGGATGAGATATTATTGCATCACTTTTTATACTAATGATTATACGCAAAACAGCCCTACCTTCCGCCTGCCTGGTTTTGTTTTTATAATTTTTGCCGTGTTCCTATTTGTGATGCTGGTCGGGACAGCCGCCGCTTTTTACAAGCTCTCCGCGTTTAAGAGTACCGTGGAACAAACCGCCGTAATACCTATCCACCTTACTTTGGAACCCCATGAGTTGAAGGAAACAGCAGAAAGGATAGCTATTCTTATAGACCGTCTTTCCGGCAGCGAAACGTTTTTAAGCGAGATATTTTCGGATCCGAGCATATATAATAGATACAGTTATCTAGAATTTACGTCCGGCATTACAAATTCCGCCGTTTTTTTTGAACGTCTTTCCAACAGTTCTGGCAATCTGTCGGAACTTGCGTCTTTCAAAGATACTTTGGCTACTGAAACGGCATTTAGAGAGAAAAAATATAAAGAGCTCATAAAATACCTTGATGAGCAGAGCGTGATATTGGCGCATACCCCAAGTATTTGGCCCACCGTTTCAGAAAAGGTGACAAGTAAATTCGGCTTCCGCCGTTCCCCATTCACCGGTACTCCGTCTTTTCATGAAGGAGTGGATCTGGAATCAAAAACAGGGATGCCTGTAAAAGCAACGGCGGATGGGATTGTGGTGTTTGCAGGGGTGCGCAGTGGTTACGGGTTTCTGGTAACCATTGATCACGGTTTCGGCTATATTACCCGCTACGCCCACAACAGCAAACTTTTGGTGCATTCCGGCGATATAGTTAAAAAAGGAGATACTATCTGTCTTTCAGGTTCCACAGGGAGAAGCGCAGGGCCGCACCTTCACTATGAGGTTCTATACAACGGGAATCCCGTAAATGCTGTAAAATATCTCCCTAAAAAATAGATATTCTAAGTGTGCAAAAAATAGTTTAAACAACCGCCCGTTTAACCAGTTATTCCGGTTTTTGCGCCGCAGTGATCCCTATTATGTTAAAACCGGAGTCCACGTGCAGTATCTCTCCTGTAACATTTTTTCCAAGTTCACTTGCCAGATAGACCGCCGCTCCGCCGCAATCATCAATATTAACCGATCTATGAAGCGGCGCTATATGTTCTATGGCGGGAAAGATACTGCGAAACCCGCCTATACCGCTCACCGCCAGAGTTTTAATCGGACCGGGCGAGATAGCGTTTACCCTTATCCCGCGAGTTCCGAGATTTACTGCCAGATAGCGGACGGTGGAATCCAGAGCCGCCTTTGCAACCCCCATAACATTATAGTTTTGAACCACCTTTTCTCCGCCGAAATAGGTGAGCGTAATAACAGAGCTGTTATCGTTCAACAGTGGTTCTGATCTATTCGCCAGATGGATAAGGGAGTATACGCTTATATTCAAGGCGGTGAGAAAATCATCCCTTGAAGTATCTATAAAACGACCGGTAAGAGCTTCCCGGGAAGCGTAAGCCACC
>JAITJJ010000006.1 GCA_031278965.1 Deferribacteraceae bacterium | reverse complement strand
GCCCTTCCGCAAGCACATATATCACTTTACCGTCTGAAAGGCGGTAAGCATCAACATTTTCCCGCACATCTTTTACCGTATCAACAGCCTCTTTTGCCAGAGCTTTAAGATTTATCTCCACATCAAAGTGACCGCTATTGCATATAAAGCACCCGTCTTTAATAAGAGGGAAATGTTTTAAGTCTATTACATTTATATCGCCAGTTACGGTGCATATGAGATCAGCCAAAGGCGCCGCCTTATCCATAGGCATAACTCTAAAACCGTTCATAATGGCTTCCAACGCCTTAATCGGATCAACCTCTGTAACTATAACATTTGCCCCCAAACCCCTTGCACGTTCTGCAAGCCCGCGTCCGCACCAACCGTAACCTGCAACCACAAAGGTTTTCCCCGCAAGGAGTATATCTGTTGCCCGGATTATCCCGTCAATGGTGGACTGGCCCGTGCCGTAACGGTTATCAAAGAGGTGTTTTGTAAGCACATCGTTGACCGCAATTATGGGGAATTTCAAAACCCCGCTCTCCTGCATTGCTTTTAAGCGTATAACTCCGGTGGTAGTCTCTTCCATACTGCAGATAATCTGGTTATGGAGTTCCGGATGGTTTTTTAATATTTCGCTTACAAGGTCTGCCCCGTCGTCCATAGTTATATGCGGGCTATGCTCAATGGCGCTTTTAATATGGGAGTAGTAAACCTCGTTATTCTCCCCGCGAATAGCAGATACCGGCAACCCGAAATTCTCAACAAGGCTTGCCGCCACATCGTCTTGAGTGGAGAGCGGATTGGATGCCACTAGCGCTACATCGCCGCCGCCTGCCGCAATGGTTCTCATTAAGTTTGCGGTTTCAGCTGTAACATGGAGGCAGCACGAGATCCGATAACCATCAAACGGCTTTTCCTTTGCGAAACGTTCGCGAATTTTAGCTAGAACAGGCATATCTTTGTCCGCCCAGAGTATCCGCTTTTTACCTTTTGGTGCAAGGGATTTGTCTTTTATGTCTATTTTAAGCATTGTTGCTCCTTATTTTATATTCAGGCTCCTAATTTGCCTGCAAGTTCTGCCATAAGCTCCGCCCTGTCTGTCTGTTCCCAAGAAAACCAAGGCTTGCCGAAGTGCCCGTAGGCGGCGGTTTGCCTAAAGATAGGCTTGCGGAGATCAAGGGTGTCTATGATCCCTTTCGGTGTAAGATCAAAATTGTCAGGCACAATCTTTTCTATCTCGCTGTCCGGTATTGCTGAAGTTCCAAAGGTATTTACAGAGATGGAAACAGGGCGCGCCACTCCTATAGCGTAAGCAAGCTGAATTTCGCAACGTTTTGCAATATTTGCCGCAACTATGTTCTTTGCAACCCACCTTGCGGCATAAGCCGCGGAGCGGTCAACCTTTGTGGCGTCTTTTCCGCTGAACGCCCCTCCGCCGTGCCTCCCATAACCGCCGTAAGTATCAACTATGATTTTTCTCCCTGTCAGCCCGCAATCTCCCATAGGACCGCCGATTACAAATCTGCCGGTGGGGTTTATGTGATAAATAATGTTCTTATTATCAATAAGTTCTGCAGGAAGCACCGGAGTGATTACCTGATTTATAATATCCTGTCTTAATGTTTCCAGATCAATATTATCCGAGTGCTGGGAAGAGACTACCACCGTATGAACCCGCAAAGGTTTATACCCGTCATATTCAATAGTAACCTGTGTTTTCCCATCCGGCCGGAGATATGGCAGCGTTCCGTCTTTTCGCACTTTTGCAAGCTGTATCCCCAATTTATGGGCAAGCATTATGGGAAGTGGCATAAGTTCCTCTGTTTCATCACATGCAAAACCAAACATCAGCCCCTGATCCCCTGCTCCTCCGGTATCAACCCCCATAGCTATATCCGGTGATTGTTTGTTTAATGTGGAAATTATCCCGCACGTTTCCGCATCAAAACCGAATTTTGATCTGGTATAGCCGATATTGTTTACAGTGCTCCTTACAAGCTGCTGTATATCCACCGTTGCCTGCGAAGTTACTTCACCTCCCACAATACACAATCCAGTTGAAAGCATCACCTCACATGCAACACGGGATAATGGGTCTTGAGCAAGCATCGCATCCAGCACGGCATCCGAAATCTGATCCGCCATCTTATCGGGATGACCTTCTGTTACAGATTCGGAAGTAAACAGAAATCTTTTCATCTGTCTATTCCTCCTTTATATAGTTCTATTATCCAATTCGGAGAGCAATTTATGTATTCTGTCCTTGCCCTGTAGCTTGGATATTTTTATCTCTTTAATCTTCATCTCGACGGCAGGGGGGAAGTATTTAAGACTGTGAAGTGCTTCCAAGTCCTGCTCCAAACGGATATGCTCTTCGTATAAACGGCGAAGTTCATCGCTTTTTTTCAAAACTTCTTCATCAATCTTTGTTTGAAACATCTATTGTCCTCCTCTTTAAATTGTCATTAGAAAAGCGTCTCTGCCGTTTCCGTAATAATTTTTTATCCTCCGTTTTCTTGTAAAACTGCACTTTTCATAAACTCTAAGGGCAGGTATGTTAAGAGTATCCACCTCCAATGCCCAGCATATGTTGGGGAAAATTTCCAATACATGCCTAATTAGGGCGCTCGCTATCCCTCTGTCTCTGTAAGGCGGGTCCACCGCCAAAGAAACAATCTCTCCTTCCGGACAGAGTAGCCAAACAACAATATACGCAAGTATCTTAGGGGTTGCATCTTTGTCCTCCCCTTCAGAAACACTTTCTGTAAAAAGAAATATTTTTGAAAATGGTCTTTCAAACTCCGCCGCCAAAGACTCCGCTGACCACGGATCATTAAATGAGCAGTTTTCTATGCGGACAATATCGTCTAAATCATCTATGAAAGCTCTTCTTATCAAAATTAATCTCCGCCTGAGAAGGCAGGACATACAGAGGTTCCGGTTCTCTTAAAAATTCTTTGCACCCTTGCTTTGCCACCGCCGCGGAAAGGTTGGTATATGCACTGTCCGCCCCGTTATTAACAGAAATCAAACCCCCTATTTTGCCTGTCAGGTAAACCTCTGAATGTCCGTTTTTAAAATCATAATCCCTGCACGCGTATTCGTCAAGACGCAACCTTGCAGCTACAGAAACTTTTTCAAGACTGGTAAGCAGAGCGGCGGCATCCAACGCGGAAAGCCCGTAAAGCTCTTTCCCTAAAGCCATTGTCACCGCCGCAAGCCCCGAAATGCAGATTCTTATTCCCGTAAAAGAACCCGGCCCCACCACTGCTATCCAGCGGTCTATTTCTTGGGGAAGTATATGGGCGTTTTTTAAAAAATCCGCCAGAACAGGAAAAAAGACGCCATCGCTTCCTTTGGCGGACGGTTGTTCAACCGTTTTAATCAACCTATGAGCTTCAATATCCGCCAGAGAGAAAGAGAGGGCTGAACCGGAAGAGTCCGCGCATAAAGAGAGCATTATTAGTAAACGCTAGAGAGTATCAAGGTTAAAGCACATCATAGTATTGCTTTCTTGCTTCCCCGCTACCGGACGGCCATTTATTGCACTCTATCCAGTCGCCGAATGAATCTTTCTGAGCGGTGGGCACAGGGTTAACTCTGTTATTGCCGGTATCAAAAACCTTGTCATCCAACAGAACTTCAAAATTGCAGGAGTATTGCAAGGTGGGGTTATCGGCCCAGAGGATAAACGATTTGCCGTATTCAGATGATATATTATCTGAACCTACGGCAGGCAGATCCCCTCTCATCATTAACCACTTCCCAAACGGATTTAATGTCTCTTGTTCGGTAAGATAACCAAGCTCCACAAGAAGGTCTATATTAAGGTCTGTAGCGGGGGGCGCTGGCGGATACTTTGATATGCCTATGGGGTTGTTGGCTCTCCAAGTTGAAAGAGCAACGCGAATCTTATCAATCTTGCGGAATTCGGCACGCATCTTTGCGGTCTGCAAAAGCGCCCCTCCTTTTATCGCCATTCCGATAATGATGCCTATTATAATTAAAACTATTGCAAGCTCCACTATTGTAAACCCTTTTTTAAGCATAAACTCCCCCTAAAAAATCCTATAGTCAACGGTGATAGTCTCCGGTGCGTCAGACCAATCATCACAGGGCTGAAAATCATCTGTAGCAGCAATTAACAGCTCCGTAGCCGTAGACCTTCCGTTGCCGTTATCAAAATCCTCATCATCCAGCATTAACTCAATATTGCAAGCAAAACGGGGAGATACATTTTCAGCGCGCAGGATAATATTTATCCCTGCAGCGTTGATCTTAGCTGAATTATTGTCCGCCACTAACTTTCCCCTGTATGCAACCCAACTTCCGTTGTAAGGGTGGGTTCTGTCGGCTTCGGAAATATCGGGGACAGCTTCCTTTAAGTCTAACTTTTCAGGTTCACCCGTTATAAATGGGAAGGCATCCATAGCCTCTACCCCGCCGGATGTTTTCGCAAACCACCCCGCAACTTCGGTTTGAATACGTTCAATTTTGCGCAATTCATTTTTAAGGCGCGAGACCTCAATAAGGGCACGCCCTTTTATAAGCATCCCCATAATTATTCCTATTATAACCAGAACTATCGCAAGTTCAACAAATGTAAAAGCTCTCTTATGCATCATAAAACACCTCAAAGCAGCTAAAATAACCTATAAGATAGGTAGCTTGTATTGTCAGGATCGTTAATAAGTTTATAGCACCCGATCTCGTGGCTGGCATTGTCGTTGGAAATGTTGGAGCGGGCTACTCCTGTAGAAGTGTTGTCGTCATCCAGCAGAACTTCCACATTGCAAATAAACCGTTTGGATAAATTTTTACTGTAAAGGAAGAACGAATCGCCGAATCCACTGTCTAGATCATGCCCTGCAGATAATGCACTCCCCCCTATAAGATACCATGAATCAAAAGGATTTTTGCGATCTTCATCCGTTAAACCGTCCAGTTCTGAAAATTTATAGATATGCTTTCCCGAAAGCATAGAAAGAATGGAAGTGTTATCTTCTTTAGGAAAATCCCCCGTAGCTTCGGTTTTTGTGTTCACGCTAATCCACGCCGCAAGGGCATTGCGGATCTTCATCACCTTCTGCAGTTCAGAACGTGTATTTGCAGTATCTATTAGGTCTAATCCCTTAAACGCCATGCCGATGATAACACCGACAATAACCAGAACCACCGCAAGCTCGATCAAGGTGAACCCTCTCGCAAGCCCAGGACGATTTAAATTCATAGGAACCTCACAACAGAACTGTTTCAAATAACCCATATATACGGTTATTTAAGCACAGGCACTCCATTAAGTCAAGCAATACCAGAAAAAATAATGGGATGTATGTATTAAAGTATAATGATGTGACCCAGCAAAGCGATAAGCCCTGTCACTGATATGTTAAGAAGTAATCATCAGAAAAAGATTACAAACTATATACAGGAGTGTTTCTCAATGAACAGGGCAGCACAAGAGGCGAATAGCCGTCAAGCGGTGGTTGAGTGTACGTGCAAGCGAGGCGGGAGTTTTGCGGCGTGGAAGTATGGGACAAGCCTTTCGAACGTGAAGCGTTGGTGCAAGCGTTATGACGGCATAAGGCAGTCTCTGGCGGCGAGGTGAAGAGTCGTCTGAGGCAGCACACGTTGGAAGAGGAGAGAGCGATCAGGGAAGTATTCTGGGAGGCAGTGTAAAGAATTTTCTGTAAAGCGGGTTTTTTCCTCTTTCAAACAAGTTAGCATATCCTTCATGATTAAGCCAACAAAAAGTATTGTTTTTTTGGAGTAAAATCA
>JAITJJ010000181.1 GCA_031278965.1 Deferribacteraceae bacterium | reverse complement strand
CGGCTTTTTTGAACCAGCCTGCAGCCTCATGCACATCTTTGCTCACCCCTTCGCCGCGGCTATACATGATCCCAAGGTTATATTGGGCGGTCATATAGCCTTGATCGGCAGCTTTTTTATACCACTCAAAAGCTATTTTAAGGTCTTTCGGCGCACCGGCACCGGTATCATACATTGTGGCAAGGTTAAACTGCGCTTCTGCAATCCCTTTTTGGGCGGCTTTTTGAAAAAACTCAAATGCCTTGGCGTTATCCTGCGGCACGCCGTAACCCTTATCATACATAACAGCGATGTTAAACTCTGCTTCTGCCTCCCCCTGTTCCGCCGCTTTCATATAGAGTTCAAAAGCTTTTTTATAATCCCGCGGCGTGCCGCGTCCATGATAATAAAGGCTTCCAAGGGCGTTTTGAGCCGGGGCATAGCCTTGCTCGGAGGATTTTTGGAACCATTGAAGAGCGAAAGTATAATTTTTATGCCGATTATAGTATAAGCCAGCATTATACTGAGCGGTGGCATCGCCTTCCTCCGCTCCGCTTAAAATTTCCGGATCAATCCCTTGAGCGTTCGCCGCGCAAAAGGGGAGTATTAGGAAAAAGATAAAACTTAGGAATACCTTCTTGCATTTAAAAGACTTTTTCACAAAAACTCCCGTCAGTTTTTAAAAGCTATGAATAGTTTAATATGGAGAAATACATCAGGATCGTTCCGGCAAGAACGAATATATGCCAAACCACGTGGATAAACTTTACCTGTTTCAGGCAGTAGATCACCGCTCCAAGCGTAAAAGACACCCCGCCCGCCAGAAGGAGGGCAAAACCGGAAAAGCCAAGCCCGAGATATATCCGTGAGATACATACTAAGCATAGCCACCCCATAAGCACATAAAAAACTGTGGAGATATGCTGATGTTTCCCAATCCAGATTGATTTGTAAACTATACCCAACACCGCAAGCGCCCATATTACGGCAAATATAATCCACCCCAGAACGCCGGATATTACCAGTAGCGACAGGGGGGTATAGGTGCCCGCTATCAGGAGAAAGATACCGGAGTGGTCAAAGATTCTAAAGACGGTTTTAGCCCGCGTGAAAGTAAGGCTGTGATATAAAGTGGAAAAGAGATAGAGCAGAATCAGAGTTGTTCCGTAAACCGAATAAGAAACTATTCTTAACGTCTCTCCGGTATCCGCCGCCCGCAACACAAGAAAGACAAGCCCCGTTATGCTTAAAACAAAACCGATTCCGTGAGTTGCGGCGTTTGCAACCTCGTTTACTATTAGATATGTTCTAGAGGGGGGGGTGTTTAAATTAACTGTACAATCCATAAATACAATACTTCCTTGCTTAAATTTTAGCGGTATCCAATATTTTTGGCAACTAAATTTTTGAGAGTGTTCATAAATAGATAGGGCTATATTTTGAAAAATATCTGAAATGCCATGTTGCAGTCAACGCCTGCTCGAGTTTGAAAAGCCAAATACCGTCAACGCTGATTTTTATGGCGAGTGATTCCTTCGCCAGAGTTTTAACTTATCTGGGTATGCCTTAAAACGGGAGTTTGTCTTTTTTAGCGGCATTGCACTTTTTACAAACCGCCGTTAGGTTATTTTTTACACTTTTGCCACCTGCGGAGAGCGGAATAATATGCTCCATAGTGAGCTCAGCGGGAGGGACTGCAACTTTGCAGTAACTGCAGACGCCTGCGGATAACTTATCTTTCCACCATCTGGTTTTACGCAGTTCGCGGGCCTTTGCCTTCTCCCGCTTTATCTCTTCGTCCGTTGCAGAGATATTAAAGAATCCTTCTTTTCCGTTTATCATCTATGCTCCTAAACCTGTCTCTAAGGATTAAGCACGGTTTTACCCCGCAATTTTGCACTTTTTGACAATATGGTTTAATTAAATACTATTTTAAGGCAAATAAGGCAAATGGCGGGTAGTTGCTCTGCAGCCTGCAGGAGAGCCCTGAAGCCGCTGCGCCCTGTGTTATTGGGCGGTTTTCTGACAGGCGTTACAAGCGGGGGAATCCGTTTTGGCAGGGCACTCCTGTTTGGGTTGTTTTTTATAATCAGATTGATACCACCCGCCTCCCTTCAGTTGAAAGGATGAGAGGGATATCTTCTTTCGGGCGGCGCCTCCGCAGGGACAAGGAAAGGTTTCCTCTCCAGATGATACGCTTACCAACTTTTCTATCTTATTCCCGCACTTTTCACATACATATTCGTAAATTGGCATACTTCACCTCACAAACTATAATATATAATGCAACCGATCTGAAATTTCAAGAGGCGGGGGAAAATTTTTTAGCTCCCCATTCATTTTAACCAAAGAATCTTATGAGTGTCATATAAACGGCGGTGCCGCTGAATATGCTCACAAGAGGGTTTTTAAGGATGGTATGAAGCCCTGCCGTGAAGAGTGATGAAAAGGCGGGTATTGCAAGATTTCCCAATTCCGCATCTTTAAAAGAGTATATTACCAGAATCACCATAGTCATAGGGGGGATATATCGTTGAACAAACTTAAAACGGGGGTTTTCTCTTGAGCCGCGGAATATGATAAAAGGGAATATCCTTGTAAAAAATGTGGCGGCTGCGCAGAGTGCGGCGGCTAAAAAGGCGGAGCTTAAACTAAGCATCTTTTATCTTTTTCAGGCTCGCGCCTATGGCGCCCAGAATTGATAAGGGAAACGCCGCTATAAGCATATTTTTTGCCCCGAATATAAGAAACGCTAGCGCCGTAGAGACAAGAGCAATAATAAAAGGGGAATTATCCCGCCTATTTTTCCACTGCTCCATAAGCAGAACAACAAAGAGGGCGGTTAGGGCAAACTCCACCCCCCTGAAATCAAAGGGGATGACTTCGCCGATATAAAAACCGGCTACTGTTCCCAATACCCAAGAAATCTGATTAAACAGGGTGATATAAAAATAAACCCGCGCTCTGGGAAGTTCAGGAGGTATCTTTGCGGCGGATAAAAGCCCGAAGGTTTCGTCCGTAAGTCCGAATATCAGGTATGGAGTATAGGGAAGAGCGTTTTGGAATTTGTCCCGCATTGAAAAGCCGTAGATCATATGGCGGGAGTTTATTAAAAAAACGGTCAGAGCAGCCTCCGCATATCCCGACCCGGCGGCAAAGAGCCCCGCCGCCGCGTATTGTCCCGCGCCCGCATAGATTAAAATACTCATAAAAATCGCCAGAGAGATAGGATAGGAGTTATTCTGTATTATCAGCCCAAAGGCGGAGCCTATAGCAAGGTACCCAAGTATAACGGGGAGGGATGTTTTAAGCGCAAAGATGAGGCTAGCTTTCAGCATGATAATTTTAGAAAGGGAGCAGAGCCTGTTCTAACTTCGGTAATCCGCATTTATAGCGATATATTCCTTTGTCAGATCGCAGGAGTAACAGGTAAATTCACTGCTTCCGGCTTTAAGATCAATCTCTATAAGATACTCCGGCTTTTTCATAACAGAAATTGCTTTTCTTTCCAAACTCGGGTCAACGAGTTCTCCGTTTGCCACATAGAGGAGGCCGTCAAAACGCACGGATATATTATCCGGCTCAAACTCCGCTCCGCTTGCCCCCGCCGCCGCAACAAGCCGCCCCCAGTTCGGATCCTCACCGGCAAACATAGTTTTAACCAACGGGGAGTTGGCAATCTTTTTTGCACAGAGCTTTGCCTGCCTGTCATCCTTCGCTCCGCACACTTTTACGGTGACAAGTTTTTTTGCCCCTTCTCCGTCTTTCACCAGCATTAGGGCAAGTTTTTTGCATACATATATAAGAGCCTCTTCAAATTGGAAGAGATCGGGTTTTATCCCGCTCATAGCGTTGGCAAAGAGATAAACCGTGTCGTTGGTGCTCATATCCCCGTCAACGGTAATGGCGTTGAAAGATAGGGCGGCGGCTTTTTCCAGAGCAGTCTGCAATCTGCTCTGCGGCAAATCCGCATCTGTGGTGATAAAAACAAGCATGGTGGCAAGGGCGGGTTCAAGCATCCCAACCCCTTTTGCAGCGCCTCCTATCACATAAACGCCGCTTTCCGTATTGCATAGAACAGCAAACTCTTTAGATACTGTATCTGTGGTCATTATAGCCTCTGCAAAGGCTCTTCCGTTCTCATCGTCAAGGTTGCCAACAAGGAGCGGTATCTTCTTTAACATCTTTTCCGAAGGGAGGGGAACGCCTATTACTCCGGTGGAAGCCGCGAGGAGAGAGCCCGCATTAAGTCCCGCGGCTTTTTCAGCGGCGGAAACAATTTCCGCGCATACTGATAAGCCCGCCTTTCCGGAGCACGCATTGGCATTGCCGCTGTTTGCCGCTACTCCGAAGAATTTTGCCCCTCCTTTTATTAAATTGGCGCTATATTGAATCGGCGCCGCCTTTACCCGGTTTGTGGTGAATAACGCCGCCGTTTCGCACGCTTCATCGCTCACAAGGAGGGCAAAATCCAACTTCCCGCTATTTTTTCCTTTAATATCCGCCGCCGCCGCCGCTGCCCGAAAACCGCTGGCGGCACACACCCCGCCGTCTTTTATCTCTTGCATAGTTAAACCTGTTTAACCATAATTTTTATTTTTTCCCGATAATTTATGTTAATACCTTTCTAAACAAATATCAACCGGAAGTGCTCTTGAATCACCCCATATTTAACCTATAGTAAACGACATAAATAATTGTGTTTGAATATGTGTATCGAAGACTGTATAATATGCGTAGGGAGGGATTGCACATGCCTACGCGTAAATACAAAACCGATTCGGCGAAGCTGTTGGCGGAAGGTCAAACCATCGTCAACTCCACAGATGACGGCA
>JAITJJ010000166.1 GCA_031278965.1 Deferribacteraceae bacterium | reverse complement strand
CGCGTTAAACTGTTCGTTGTCGTCTGCAAAGGCGGCTTTCAACCCGGAACGGGCAGGAATTGAAGGTGCGGCAAGACGGGATGCAGAACCGGCGGATTCCTTTGCCGACAAAGGAGCAGGTGCCGGAGCAGTGGGCGCTTTAGATTCCTCTATATAAACATCCGTGTCCGCCGCCGTGCTTTTCTCTTCGCTTGTTTCCGTCGCCTTTTCCGGCGCGGGTATAGAACATGAGAAGAGAAATAAAAGGAAAGCTATAAGGATGAGCTTTATACTTCGACACATATTCAAACCTCAAAAATTAGATAAGGGATAGGCGGCCATAGTTTCCCGAGCACTCGGAAAATGCCGTGAAAGGGTGGCATAGCCCTTATATTATGTTTTTAAAGCCCGAAGGGTTTTGCCCAAACGTTATAGAATCATATACGCCCAAGCATAATCAGTATTCCCCTTTGCTGCCCTTGAGCAGTTATACTTTTGGGAAGTGCTGTTGTTTGTCCAGTTATCAACCTCAGCTCCTATAGCGGTACCATCTTCCCCCCAATATCTGCCGGAACCGTCATAAATCCTCATATCGTCATAGGAGATCTCCGCACCGCATATGAATGTGGGATAATATCTGTTAAACACTAGGCATACCCCGTCCGCTAACGCCGCTTTAGTATAAACTACGCTGTTATAGGAGGAAACGGTAGTGTTTTCAGGATCAGCCGGGTCTCCGACCGTTTCAAGCTTTTCGCACATGACAAGGTAGATGGAGCTATTGTTATCCGGATTATCCGGATCGACCGTCTTGATATCTGAATAGTCACTGTTTGCTTCGGCATCCGCTTTAAGAAGACCGTAATCGTAAAGCGGGGTATGGTCTAACCTGACTGAAGAAGCGCTGGCGTTATCTTCCGGCAGTATATGCCCTGTCCTTTCAAAATAGAGGTTGTAGGCGGTTTGAAATTTATTTATCTTGCCCAATTCATTTCTGAGACGCGCCGCGTCAAGAACGCCGAACCCTTTTAATGTCATGCCGATTATAATTCCCAAAACCACAAGAACTATGGAGAGTTCAGCTAAAGTGAACGCTTTTTTATTATACGCTTTTTTCATAATAACACCACATATGGGAATGGTACTTAAAGATTATATAACAACTCCGCCCAATAAGTCAAGAGCGGAAAGTAATTTAAATAGTCAGCACACGGAAGGGTTTGCTTGGGAAATCAGGGGCCACTAAGCCCCTCCTGCTCGTATCAGTAACCTTTGGGCGCGGGCGCATGACCGAAAACCTTTGACAAAGCAAGCGCCAAGCCAAGAAGCGCCTTATTATTGCCTGATTTCGCATCAATTTCAATTCCCATAGGAAGCCTGTTTTTCGTCAAGCCTATGGGGAGGGAGATCCCCGCCGCGCCCACGTTGCTGCCAGGGCTTGTGTTTTTTACACATGCAGGAAATGTGGGAACCTTCTTGCCGTTGATTTCAACGCTCTCGTCTGAACCGGCTATCGGTTTCGCAGAGGTGGCGGTCGTCGGGATGATGATAAAATCAACCTTGTTGGCGGCGAAGTAATCTTCGTATGCCTTAAGCATAATGGGGCGGAATTTGGCCACAACCTCTTTGTAGGCCTCAGGGGTAACCGCTTCTTTCCCCAACACAAAGTGATCGAAAGAGTATTTAACGTCTGGGCTTCCGATCTTTGCTATTACGTATTCTATCTTAATCCCGTATGGATCGAAAAATGCCGCGAAATCCCTTTTGCATTCATACAAAGACATTGGGAAATCCACATCCCTGTCAAGTTTATCAATATCGGCAATATCTTTTTCAACCAATATCAGCCCATCCAATTTTTTAAGGGCTTCAGCCGTTAACCTTGCCGTTTCCAAATCCAGCCCGTCATAGAAAGAATATCTGGGAACGCCTATCCTTAGCCCTTTAAGCGGAGTGGGTTTTATCTTTGACGGTTCGTAACCGTTCACGGCCGCATCCACTAAAATAATATCCTCCATAGAACGGGCAATAGGTCATGTGACATCTTTTGTGGCGGACATCGGAACTACCCCTTCAACAGCCGTAGAGCCCGTTTAGGCTCGCAGGTATGCGGATGGAACCGCCGGTATCCGTTCCCAAACCTATGACGGCAAGCCTTGCGGCAACGGCGGCGGCAGTTCCTCCGCTGCTTTCGCCCGCAAAATTCTCTTTGTTATAAGGGTTTTTAACAGCTCCAAAATACCCGTTATTGCTGGTAACTCCGAAAGCAAGCTCGTGAAGGTTGGTTTTGTCCATTATCACTGCGCCTTTGCTCCTTAATTTTGCAACTATCTTTGCGTCCCCATTTGGATAATGTTTAACAAGGACAGGGGTTCTCGCGGTAGTAACAAAACCTTTTACATCTATATTATCCTTTATGACAAACGGCACCCCATGCAGCTTCCCCAGTTTTTTGCCGCTTTTTACATCTTGGTCAGCTTTTTTTGCGTCAGCAATGGCAATAGCTTCATCCAGAGAGATAAACGTATTGAGATCACTATTTTTCTTGGCGCGCCCCAACAATTCGCGCACGAGAGCCTCGCTTGTAATCTTTCCGGCTTTAATCCGCTCCGCCGTCTCAGTTGCGCTCTGAGATGCGGCGTGCATAGGGGAAAGACACATCGCCCCAAAAACAAGAAATACCATTAACTTTTTCATCTGATTCTCCCTATAAGTTATGATACTTTAGAGTAAGTGCAAATTTTATGCCATAAGAGAAAGCCTAAAAATGTTGGAGAATAAGGATTTCAGGCTGCAAAAATGTAAAACCGATGTTTGATATTACTACAAATATGTAGGACGGCTAAAAAAACTCCGCTTGGGAAACTTATTTTTACATAAAATGTAAAAATAAGACTGTTGAAAAAGGCGGTTTTAAGTGATGTTGTTTTAAAATGAATGTTTAATCTTAATAACACTAACCCTGAACCGCCCCCGATTTGCAAAAGCATTTGCCTTTGTTGCAAAAGGGCAGTTCATAAGGGTTAAAGCCTTTTCTTGCCCCAAAGACGCCAAGCCGTTGGCGTTCTCCCCGTAGGGAGGGGAATTTTAAAGCCGCTCGCGATTTTGGACTATACCGACACTCTCTCCCCTTCTGCGGAGGGGAAAATTTCAGACAAAAGCGTTATATCCTACTCCGTTACCTTTATCTTGTCTCCGGCGGTGTTGCCGCGATATACCGGATCATACATACTTGCGGCATAAACCGGCGGCAAGGTGTATTCGCCCTTTGAAACCACCTTCAATTTATATGTGATCTCTTTTACGCTCCCCGTAACGGTAGCATAAAAGATGAGGCGGTCTTCCCGCACATCCACATAGTCAAAGAGTCTGCTCCTGTAACTTCCGCTGTAAGCCTGTTTCTGAATGGCGGATACGGACGTACTCTGCATCTCAAAAGCGCCTGGGAGCAGGTCCACTATGGCGACATTATCAATGATATTTCTGTTCCCATTGGTTTTAAGCCTTAAACGAACAGTAACATCATCACCTTGCTTAAAGGTGGTTTTAGGTTTCCCATCCGCTTCATGGTAGGTTCTTGTAACCTCTATCCCTTTGGATTCCGCCTTTGGGAGAGTCTTATCAAAACCTTGCTCTGTCGCAACCAAGAAAAAGCCCATCTTCCCCTTCTCCGCAGTTTTTGCAGTGAGGCGCTCTGCAATCTCACTGTAGGAGACGACGGGGAACTCTCCAGAGGTATCCGCTTTAAGCGGGATTTCTTTTCCTCCTTTCGGCGTAATGAAGATGGTGAGCCCGTCGTCGCTCCCTTCGGCGGCCTCCGCCAAGGCGTAAAGCGCAAGTATGCTGTAGCTTGAAAGGATTGTATTGTAGTGCTGATCCTCTATAGCGTTTATCAGGTTAAGCACGATCTTTACATCTATCTTGGAGATCATATCCGGGAAGTGTTTGGCCAGGAAGAACAGGTATACCGAGTTGCGGAGGGTGCTTGAATCAAAATCCGAGAAAAAGCGATAGCGGGATACTGTATCCGGCACAAAACTGCGGATCATATCCGCCGCCTTTTCATCCATCTTCAGAAGTTTATATATCCCCGCCATATAGACGACTATATCGTTAGACCGCCAATCTTTCTCTTTTTTAAGGCGTTCCTCAAGGTTGGTTATAAAAGCGGTCACCACCGCCCCGTTTCTGGCAAGAACATAAGCGGCGTAGGCTTGCAATCTGTTGGTGTATAGATCGTTTGCTGCATTTGCCGTGTAGCTCTGCAACCACTTTATCCCACCCTCCATAATATCCTGCGGAACAAACTGCCCGCCTGCCTTTGCCTCCGTGAGATAGTGCATGGCATATACGGTGGCATATGGGTGAACCTCGCGCCAGCCGCCGTTCCAGAGCATAAAGCCGCCGTTTGATAATTGACGGGAACGCAGAATATTAAGCATATTGTTATACAACTTATCGGGATCGCCTCTCCCGCCTTCCGCCAGCCTCCCTTTTATCATTATAGACGGGAAGGATTGGGATACTATCTGCTCTGTGCAGCCGTGCGGATAATCAATCAGATATTTATAAAGCCCGCGGCTTATAAGGAGAGGGCTGTGGGATGCGGCAACTTCCCTGGAAGCAAAATCGGCATATAGATCCCTTGAAAAGCCGGTGATTGTGACATCCGCCCTTTCGGAGACCCCGGTGGTGATAACTGTGGAGTAAGCTGTGGCGGGGCGTATACTTGCGGCAACGGAGATTTCAACGCTTTCGCCGCCGCTTGCCGCCGTAAAGGTGAGTTCGCCGGAACCGAACCTGTCTTTGGCTTCAACCTGAAAGTCTACCCGCCCTTCGTATCCAAACGGGAGGGTTATCTCTTTCTTCGTTTCCCCCAAGATATTAAAAAACTCATTCGCCTTGACTTCCACAGAGATAACAGAGTTACCCGTCCTCTCCGGAAGGTTGTTTGAGATTGAAACGCTTACCTCCGCCTTATCCCCGCTTGTCATAACAACAGGCATATTGGGCTGCACGATTATGGGGGCGCGGATATTAAGTTGCCCTGTTCCAACCCCTACGGAACCTTCGGATGCCGCCACTCCAAACACTTTCAAAGAACCGTTGAAGTAAGACGGAACATCATAGTATACAGAGCCTTGTCCCGCCGTAACATCAAAGATTCCTGACCAGTAAACAACAGGCTCTTCGGTTTTCCGCCTGAACGGATTTAGATTTTCCGCCAGCGCGGCAGCCACAGCGTCATCATAATAGCCGCCGCCGATGCCCACCGCCGCCTTTATCACCCTCCAATCGGTAAGGAAACGATCTACTGTTTGGTAGGTTGTAACTTGCAGGGCTATCTTTCTTAAAAATTGCGAGAGGGGATCGGGCGTCTTATAATTCGCTACCTGCAATATCCCCTCGTCCACCGCATAGATTAGGAGCTTGCCGGCTTTATCCACCGCATAGTCTATTTTCAAGGGTTTACCCGGTTTGGCAGCCTCCGGGACGGTGAGCCTTACATCAGTAACGTAGCGTTTTTTATCAACACTAAACGGCGCCACCGCAAAGGTGTGGGGAGGCATAAAGATTTCACGGGAATATCTGTCCCTTAAAAATGATACGCTTACATACCCGTTGTTGCGAAGATCCCTCGGAACGGTGATGGTCTGCACCGAAGAGAGGGTACTTGCCGTAAACCATTTATGGGCGTAAACCTTATCTTTTTCAATGGTGATCAGCCCTATCCCCTCATAGGGCGCCGTTATGTTCAGCTGTATCGTCTCGCCCGCCGCATATTCACTCTTGTCCAACTTTAGGTCAAGCTGAACATTTTTATCTATGGAGAGGTTAAGGTTGGCCTCCCCCGCCACAAAGTAATTTACCCGCGCAAGCATAATGCCGTTCTGATCGGAGATTTTAAAGTAAAAGTCGCCAGGAGCGTCTGTTGGAATGGCAAAATCAGTGCCGTCTGCGGCTATGTTAAATTTGTCAGCTTTAACCACGGATTCTCTTGGAACCGATTGAAAAGCGTACGTCCCGTCCCTGTTTTTTACCAAGAGGGAGGCGTATTTCTTTTCCACTATCTGATATGTTAGATCTTTCAAAGCGATCTTTTCCAGATTCGGGTTTATGGCGATAAAGTTTACATTTGCAATATCCCCTTTCTTCAGATAAGACTGTCCTTTCCCGGTTTTAAAGCCCACAAGCTGCTTTAAAGGGGAGATATATTCCCAAGCACTTGTTACCACGCTGTCGCCAGAGCCATCTTCAAACCCTTCCGCCTGAGCGTTTATAATATAAAGCCCGCTCCCGTAGGCTGAAAGATCAAGGGGGATATTTAACCTCCCTCTTTCATCCGTCACCCCTTCCGGCAGCCTTATCAGATTGTAACTGCGATTATAGTTGCTCTCCCGGTAAGGTTCGGTAAAGATATAATCCCTATAGGCGGGGAAGTTGAAAGTTGCGGGGGAAATCTGATAAACCGCCTTAATTCTGCGGTTTTGGGCAGGTCTCCCGTATAGGTTGTTTAAGACAGCGGTCAGAGAGACATCGTCAAAGGAGAGCCACCCTTTGCCGCCGCTACCTTCCAAAAGAAGATTCAGCTTCATAGTGTCCGGCTTAAACTCTTCAATCTTAAAGACGCTGCTGCCCAACTGTGAATATCTGAAACGCCGGGAGCCGGAATTGTTTACCAGATTTAATCTTATGGAGTATTCGCCTGTTTCGGAGGAATACTCCGTGGGGAACTCGATCTCGTTAAAGCCGTCGTTGGTAAGAGTAAATCGGCGGTAAAGCACCTGTTGGTTTCTGGGGTTTGTTATGGAGAACTCCATAGGAATGCCTTCAAGAGCTTTCCAATCGTCCTGCTTTACTATGGAGGCGATATGGACGGTGTCCCCCGGCCGGTATATTCCCCGCTCGGTAAAGAGATAGCCCCTGAGAACCTGAGCATCCGTTCCCGCCCTGTCTCCGCCGGTTTCAAAGCCGTCTGTGTTTATCGGTTTATCTCGGTAGGCGGAAAAAGTATAGTCCTCTCCGTTTGTCGCAACAATAGCCACAGGGTAGAGCGCCGCATTACGGTCGGGCGGATCCGGCAGATACGCAAACCCGCTCTCATTGGTCACCGTCTCAAAGAGGGATGAGCCGTTTCTTGCCAACTGATAGACCACGGCTCCTTTTACGGGTCTGCCTGTGCTGAGGCTGACCACATAAACGTTGGAAGATTTGTCAAGATTCCGTTTAATAATAAGCCCTAAATCGGTCACTTGAATCAAGCGGCGGTCTGAATATCCGGAATTTCTTGATTTATAGATCTCCACCATAAAGATCCCCGCCGAGCTCCTGCCTTCAAGATATTTGCTGAGATTAAAGGAGAAGTAATTCAGTTTAACGGGATCGGAATTATTAAGGGTTATCTCTTCCGAATAAATGCTTGATATATCATTTTCGTTGAAAGAACCGGAAAACCACCCGTATTTAATATCCCCGTAGGTTTGGGATATGAGGTGATTAAGACTGTCCGGCTGAATCCTGGCGATTTTTATATATGGGCTGGAAATGTTGCGCGCCATAAGGGTAAGGGTTCTGTCCCCCCCAAGGGCAAGGGTATTGCCGTCTTGAGTAAATCTAAGTTCCGTGGGCAATTCCGGAATATTTATAACACGGAAATAATCTTTTGCCGTCTCATAGCCGTTGCGGGATTTCACCCCTTTCTTTACGAAAACCCCCAACTGATAGTTGGAATAGTTTTCGACAGTTAAGAAGTCCGCCCCCGCAACATTTTCCAAAAGTGTTTCTTCGTGGATATTAAGCTGAACAGAGCGGAACTGCCTTAGAAACTGCTCCGTTACCTCTTTGTTATAATCACGCCAATCGTAATAGGTTGAACCGCTGTACTTTCGCGGGAGGAGGTACAGCGAGAGCTTATCAGCCAGATCTCCCCGCACAACGGGGGCGGTGAAGTCCACGGTAAACACTTGGCGGGGCTCTCTTTTCTCATTGTAGACAAGCCCCGCATAGATGCTGTTGACCTTGAAAAAATCCTCAACGGACGGGATATCGATACTTTTGGCGATCTTTTCCCGGTAAACCCCCGCGCCTTTCGCCGCCTTGACGGAAGTAAGGGTTAAAGTGGCAAGACCGGGTTTTGCGCTGATATTTATGGGTGAAGTTTTGATATACGCGTAGCGGTGAACCGTGTCAAAAACGACTTGATACTCTGCGGTTTTATTGTCTATCACAAGGGAGACATTTTTCTTGAAACTCTCCGTGTCCGCTTCATATGAAAAGTAGAAGGTGGCGGTAATAAAAGGCTTCGGAGCGATCCCTGTTTCACTTACGGCGGGTTGATAAATCTGAAATGTTTCAAGTTTTACGTCAAGGGGAGGGGTTTTATATTTTACAGTGTTATCTTTTAGAACGAGCTTCGGGTTAATTATGCTCCCATCCACCGTTATCTTATATTCGGTGTCCGCCGCCCAATCCTCATTGGGCTGAAATCCGAGTATATCCGGGGCATACCAGTACCACGTTCCGTTTATAGCGGGGGTTACGGCAATAAAGCTATTTATATCTTGAGATATGTCCATAGCGGGTGTAGCAGCGCCCGCATCGTTAAACCCTATAAGCAACGGGTAGAAGGGACCGAGTTCTGTTTCGGGAGCATCTGAAATCATCATCCCAGCAAGGGAGTTAGCAGGAGCGGAACTGTAATTTACCACCGGCTCTTCTTCATCGTAATAATTGGCATCATAATATTCGTCGTCTTCATCGTCATAATAATCGTCCTCGTAATAATCCGAAGGAGAAATTTCAGCATATCCTCCGCTTCGGTCGGCAATGCGAACTGAAGTGCGGGATGGATAAGAGTATATATTTAAAGAAAGCGGTTTGGGTTTTCCGTTCTCCTGCGCTTCACTTTCGGGGCTGGCAGTGACATCAACGATGTCATCTTTTCTGCAACCGATTATAAAAAAAAGAGAGATAAGAATACCTATTAAAGCAGTTCTGAATACTATGAATGAGCTTCGCAACATTATATGCTCCTTAAACGCTTAAATTGAAAATATTGCAACTGTTTAGTTTATAATTCCATTGCCTGTAAAATGCAACGGATATTTGAGCGGGAAACTATCGACTCTAGCCTGAAAACACGCCAAAAAACAGTGTAAGCGTAATTTTTTGAACTGTTCTGCGGGTTTCACGAGCGGTCGCCGCACAAGCGACAAGTTTGCAGAGTAAAGTGCTCTATAAAATAGATAAATCATACCTTTAAAAAAATAATATTTAAAATATGTAATATCTGTAATATCAGCTGTTTCAAAATTTATCCTCATACTGAATAATTGCAAAAAGTATCTAAAGTGAAAAAAGCATTGAAATATCAATTTTCTGCTAACTTATATACAGTTTTATATAAGGGAGGAAACCATGTCTGTTGCTGCCCGATGCCGCAAATGCTTAAATTATCACTCACCGCGCAATACCTGCAAGTGCGGGTATAATAGAAGTCCTTTTATGTTCCGCATAAAGTAGACGGTAAATGGAGATTCACTTTAAACTCAACAAACCAGCAAAAGACCGTTTCTATATCATTAAACGCTATCGTGAAGCTTTTAAAGATGCCAAAATAGAAAAAATTCCTGCTATGATAGAAAAGGCTGCTCTCGCTCTTACCGAAGGGATGAGTGTATAGCGCGGCGGGGAAAGCGGCAAAATTTAGCAACGGGGAATTTTCAATAAAACGTTGAAAATTTTTAATAAAACATTAAGGTTTTTTCAATATGCCGTTGAGATTTTCAATAAACTTTTGGAATTTATAGCGGTTTTTTATTTCATAATACTCAATGGAAGGCAAGAAAACACATCATCGGAACCGGAAGAACATGGCAAAGATTTGATAATGCCGCTCTAGAAAGCATTAAGCGGACGGGAAGCTTTTTCTCTTTTGCAAAAAAAGCAGCCGCTCACCGTTTACCAAAGCGGACAGTGGGAGAATAAAAATAATCCCATAAGCGGTGAGCCTTCTACTATGGAACATTTAAGAATATGCCGATACCAATCTATTCTTGTTGGTATTTGTATATCTTTTACAGTTTTTATCCCGGTGCTTTTATAATGCCTGAAAAGCAGATAAAATGCCAAAAAGAAATCCGGCGGTTTTCAAATATGCTAATCCCATAATCCCCTGCTTATTTTTAATCATCATGAAAGTGCCGCTTGCCCCTATAATTCCGCATATCTACATAATATTGATGATTTTGGGCTTCTGTCCTGGCATTGTTCTTTTTTTTTCAGATAGTAAAACCTTTGTATTGCCCTTTTCAGAACGGGTTTCTGCTCTTTTAAGGTGCCGCTTTTAAGCCTTCCTTTTTTAGACAGATTTTCAGTGATATTTTTGAAAATTTTACTTGCAATCAAAAAGTTAATTAGTATAGTAAATTAATATGTTTCGGCGATTTTTCATAGACGGGCGGCATACCATTTTTTTGTGTTTTAGGTGTGTAAAAATAAGGAAGACTTAAAAGCAACAGATGCTTAATTTGACTATGTATCAGTCGGTTGAAGCGTTGAGCCGTCCATATATTGCATGGGCAATTAAAACTGCAAGCCATAACTGACAATTGTCTTTGAAATTCAGATATTGTATTATTGCTGTACTAAATAATTGCATAAGAGGTTTGCAGATACTGTTATGTTCTCTTTTTTCACTCCTGCGGATATGGAGGCGGCAAAATTAAGCCTTATTGTGGGCATTTCCTCCGCGGCGGGGAGTCTCCCGTTTGGAATCGCTCTGGGCTGGCTTCTAGCCCGTAAAAATTTTGTGGGCAAAGGGATTCTGGATTCCATGCTTCATCTCCCTATGGTGGTGCCTCCAGTAGTCACAGGATATATACTCCTTATCCTTTTCGGAAAGCGCGGTATACTCGGCAAGCCCTTATTTGAACTCTTCGGCTTTACGTTTGCCTTTAATATAAAAGGGGCGGCACTCGCAAGTGCGGTAATAGCTTTCCCGCTCTTGGTGCGGGCAATAAGGATATCCATGGAAGGGGTTGATCAGAATCTTGAGGCTGCGGCGCGAACCCTTGGAGCGGGGAGGTTAAAAACTTTTTTTACCATCACCCTCCCCCTTTCCATCGGCGGAATAATCTCCGGCATTGTTATGGCGTTTGCCCGCAGCTTAGGTGAGTTTGGAGCAACCATAACGTTTGTGTCAAATATACCAGGAGAGACAAAAACTCTTCCTCTGGCTCTATATTCACAGCTGCAAATTCCGGGGCAGGAAGGCAGTGCTGTAAGGCTGGCGGTAATATCGCTCGTATTGGCTTCTCTGGCTCTTATTGCTTCAGAATACTTTGCCCGGAAAAATCTGGCAAAGAGAAGCGCGTAGGTTAATC
>JAITJJ010000142.1 GCA_031278965.1 Deferribacteraceae bacterium | reverse complement strand
CGCAGAGATAAACCTCCGCCTGCACAGCTTCATTTATGGCAGGAGTTTCATCCCCTTCCGAAGGGGAATATGTTACAAGGCGCACCCTCACCTTTAAGGGGGATGCATAGGTGGTGTTGCGGTCTATGGACTCTCTGGGGGAATATTTGGGCTCTTCCAGTTTATAGTCAACATATTCAAGCACAGAGGATTCGTTGAAGTCTGTAATTGGAAATATCTCTTGAAATACTTCCTCCAACCCCTGATGTTTGCGCTTTTCTCCTTTTTCTATATCCACATCCGCCTGCAGAAATGCCCTGAACGAATCCTTTTGAATCTCCACCAAATCCGGCGGCGCTATAGTTTTTTTTATTTTGGAAAAGTTTTTGCGTTCAACAAACTTATTGGTCTTACCGGTCTTTTTTGCATCTGACATATATCACCCATCTGTAAAATCAGGTATCCCGCATAATGCGGGATAACCTAAACTTTTTACTCCGAATATTGAAGATAAGGTAAAAAGCAAGCCTGCCGGGTATACCCCGGCTATTTGGAAAGATAATTATTTTACTTCTGCTTTTCCGCCGGCTTCCGCAATGGACGCTTTAATCTTTTCGGCTTCATCCTTAGCAATTCCGGTTTTAACCGGTTTAGGCGCTTCATCAACCAGAGCCTTTGCTTCCTTTAAGCCAAGCCCGGTAATCTCACGAACCACCTTAATAACCTTAACTTTTTCAGCGCCGGATTCTAGCAATATAACATCAAATTCGGTTTTTTCCTCAACTGCTGCTACTGCTGCTGCAGGCGCACTGAAAGCCGCAACCGGAGCAGCGGCGGACACGCCGAATACATCCTCAAGCTCTTTTACGAACTCGGCAAGCTCAATAGAGCGCATATTTTTAATAAACTCAAGAACTTCTGCCTTTGTAACTGCCATTTCAATCTCCTTAAAATTTTTAACCCTTCCGCCTTTTTTACGGCGCGGGCAACTTTAAAGCCGGAAAGCAACTTGTCCGCTATACTGCGGAAGCCTCCGGCTCTTTTTCCCCAATCGCTTTAAGCACATTCAGCAAGCTGCGGGGAACATTGCTCAGCACAGAAATAAAATTCTGCGCAGGCGCATTCATAGAGGAAAACAGGTTTGCAAGCAACTGATCCCTTGACGGGAGCTCTGATATAACCGCCACCTCTCTGGCGCTTAGAAGTTTGCCGTCCAGATATCCGGCTTTAATCTCAAGCGGAGCAAAATCCTTGGCATACTTCGTCATGGTTTTAGCGGCAGCCGGGAAATCCTTGCGCACCAATAACAGTGCAGTGGATCTTACAAGGTATTCATCCAGTCCGCTTATTCCGCAATTGGCAAACGCTTTTTTCAGAAGGGTATTTTTTACCACCTTAAAATCGTTGCCAACGGACTTAACAGTGCGTCTTACCGCATCCTGCTGAGGATAGGTCAACCCTTGATACGCGGCGAGGATTACCCCTTCCGCCTCTTTAAACTCTTGAGCTAAACCTTTTGCTTCCTCAATCTTCTGTTCTTTCTTCTTCAAGAGAAACCTCCCAAAAAAATCACATGTATTAAATACATGTCTCGGCGGGATTTACGGCGTGAATGCCCCCCGCATTCTTCAACCAAGAAAAATCAAATTCAGACATCGACCGCCCAAGCCCTATGCACTTAGGTTTTGAAGGAGCTCGGCTGTGTCAATCTTGACACCGGGTCCCATAGTGGTGGAGATGGAAACTGAACGAATATAAACCCCCTTGCTGGCGGAGGGCTTAAGTTTAATCAAGGCATCAATAAAGGCTTTTAGGTTAATAAGCAGATGCGCCGTTTCAAAGCTGCGTTTACCTATAATGGCATGGATATTGCCCGCCTTTTTTTCTGTTCTGAATTCAACCCGTCCTGTTTTAAGCTGTTTGATAATACCCGCAAGGTCGTTTGTAACAGTTCCCAACTTTGGGTTGGGCATAAGCCCTTTTGTTCCTAGCAATTTTCCGATTTTACTGACTTTGCTCATCATGTCCGGCGTCGCCACTACGCTGTCAAATTCAAACCAACCGCCTTCCACTTTTGCGATCAGATCTTCTTCTCCCACATAGTCCGCACCGCTCGTCAGGGCCTCTTTTGCCTTGTCGCCTTTGGCAAACGCCAACACCCTGACAACTCTCCCTGTGCCGTGAGGGAGTAAAACGCTCCCCCTCACCATCTGATCAGCGTGTTCAGGCTCTACGCCAAGTTTAACTGAAACCTCCACGGATTCATCAAACTTGGCAAACGCCGCGCTTTTTGCAAGTTCAATGGCGGCAAGAGGCTCGTAATACTTCGCCTTATCCACCAGTGACACTGCATTCAGATATTTCTTTCCAGCTTTCGCCATTCTTTCCTCCGCATAAAATTATGCTGCCTGAAATCTAACTCCGGGACGGCTCAGGTCGTTCCGCCTCACGGAAGAGGCTATCCCTCCACATCGGCTCCCATACTGCGGGCTGAACCGGCGACACTTTTCATAGCTTTCTCAATGTCGCTCGTATTCAGATCCGTCAGTTTCTTCTCTGCTATGCTTTTAAGCTGTGCCTTCGTAAGGGTGCCAATCTTTGCTTTGTTCGGCGTTGCAGACCCCTTTTCCGTTTTAAGCTCCTTTTTTATAAGCTGAGAAACGGGCGGGGTTTTGGTGATAAAAGTAAAACTCCTGTCCTCATAAACTGTTATGATAACCGGAACAATGGAATCTCCCAAGTTCTGAGTTTGTGCATTAAACGCCTTGCAAAACTCCATAATATTCACTCCGCGCTGCCCCAACGCAGGACCCACCGGAGGGGAAGGATTTGCCTTCCCTGCCGGAATTTGGAGCTTAACCTGCCCCATAACCTTTTTAGCCATTGCCTGACTCTCCTTGTTTAACCGCCCTAGTATTTAAACCCTAACCGAGCAAATTCTCTGCCGCTGTAAAACCTATATGGATACCCAAAGCCTACTTTCTCTTAATCTGCAAATAATCAAGCTCAAGCGGGGTTTGTCTGCCAAAAATTGTTACTATTACGCGCACTTTCTCCCGCTCTGTATTCACTTCATCAACTATCCCTTCAAAAGTTGAAAAAGGACCGTCCACAACTTCAATGTGATCTCCTTTGACATACTTTGAAATATTGCGGGGAGCCTGCTCCCTTGCAAGATCCATTATCGCTTTGACATCATTTTCCGGAATCGGAACCGGGTTCTGTCCGCCCACAAAACCTGTCACCTTAGGGATGGATTTAACGATATGCCAGTTACTTATATCCATATTCATATTTACAAGGATATAGCCCGGGAAGGTTTTCTTTTTGCTTACATGTTTTTTGCCCTTGCGAAGCTCCACCACATCTTCGGTGGGGATAAGGACTTCGCCGATTTCATCCTCCAGCGAAAGATCTTCTATCTTTTTTTCCAGAAGGGTTTTAACACGCCTTTCAAAGCCCGAATAGGTGTGAACCACATACCACTGTTTAGGCATCTGTCTACCCTAATATGGCGTTAAATATCTGCGAAAAAAAGATATCCGCCACCCCCAGATATATGGTGATAAAGATCACAAGCACAACCACCACCAGAGAGGTGGTTACGGTATTCTCTTTGGTAGGCCACGTTACTTTTTGCAACTCTTCTCTGACTTCTTTGTAAAACACCTTAGGATCAAAGGGCATTATTCCTCCAAGCAATTTAAAACCGCGCTTCAAACTAACAGACCAAGAGGGACTTGAACCCCCAACCGCCGGTTTTGGAGACCGGTGCTCTGCCAGTTGAGCTATTGGTCTATTTACTGAGGGGGAGTTTCCCCCTCTGCCTACGCTCAATTCATACTACCTCGCTTGCGCTCGGCTATTTTGACTCCCTATGAAGAGTTCTCTTTCTTTCAAAGGGGCAGTATTTCTTAAGTTCAAGCCTCTTAGTCAAAGTCTTTTTATTCTTTGTGGTCGTGTAGTTGCGCCTTTTGCACTCAGTGCAGGCAAGGGTTATTATAACTGTATTATCCGCCGCCATATTCTATCTCCAAGCGTTATTCTATGATTTCGCTTACGACACCCGCTCCCACAGTCCTGCCGCCTTCCCTTATGGCAAAACGCAAGCCCTGCTCCATTGCCACAGGGGATATCAGGGATACCT
>JAITJJ010000100.1 GCA_031278965.1 Deferribacteraceae bacterium | reverse complement strand
GCGTTTCTGAAAGCTCTTTACGGCACTCTTCGAGGATATCTCCACGTCTGCTGAAGTCACCGGTTACCTTTTCATTTAACTTTTCAAGTTCTGAACAGCGGAGAAACTGTTTTTCAAGTTCCCGCCGCAACCGGTCTGTCTCGCTTTCGGAGTCGGTATTTATTGGCTGTGTTTCGTTGGAATTTTCTTTTACATCTCCCATATTCTGCCGACGGTTCAACTCCTCAAGCAGTGCGTCTTTTTTAGCGATTATCTCCGAATACTCTCTAATCTCCCGCCGCAACGCCGTATTTTCATTTTTTAACGCTTCAAGCCCCGCCCTGATCGCACTCTCTTTCTCTTCCCCGCTCCCCGCTTCCTTGCAGGCTTTCTCGGCGGAAAGTTCCCCGCTTAAAGCAAGGTTTTCCCGTCTGGCATCTTCCAAATCGTTTTTTATAACCCACATATCACGGACAAGGTTCTCATATTTTAATTCAATCCCTTTTAACTTTGCCGCCCCTTCTCTCAGGGATGCAATTTCCTCTTCCGATGCCTTATCCCAGAGCTTAGAAAGTTTATAGTTCTCTATATCGCTTTTAAGCTCCGCAACAACTGCGCTCAGCTCATCCTTTTCTCTCTGCCAGAGAGCTTTGTCAAAGAGGGCATCCTCTGTTAACTTTTGAATCCTCTGCTCATATCCTCTGCGTTCTATGTCAAAATTTTCCAAAAACTCTTCCGTAAGGTTGGTATCCGCCCTATTGCCATATAAAGAGTTGATGAGGGCGGAAATAAACTTGTTCACCCTCAGACGCTGTTTCGTATCTTGAATAATAACTACCAGATGTTGTTTTTTTAGGATAAACCGCACAAAGTAGATCACCACAACCTTCTCTCCGTGGCTGAAATAAGCGCAGTGGCAGTTAACGTCAAAGATGTGGCCGGATATTGATTCAGGCAGTTCGCTCCCGCTGACTTCCCCTTTTTTTATGGAAAAAGTTGTGCTGTCCGTCCGATTATGGACAATGATTCCGAAATTCAACCGCTTAGTAGTTTCCGCAAGGGATGAAAGGAAGTCTTTCACGCAGGCCTCCGCGCGAAGAGAGCATAGACATCCACTCTGTCTGCACCGGCTTTTTTAAGAGCCTTGGCTGCTTCTCTAAGAGTGCTGCCGGTGGTTATAATATCATCAATTAATATAATCTTTTTCCCTTTTAGCCCGCCTTTTGTTTCAAAAACGCCTTTTATATTCCTTGCCCGCTCTCTCCGCGATAATTTGGATTGAAACTCTGTATTGCGGGTGCGCCTCAGAAGGTTTTCAAACTTTATATTCTTTGCAAGCGCTTTCTTTATCAAGCTCACCGGGTGAACATACCGTACAAAATTCCTTAAAAAGTGAGACGGGACGACGCAAGCGGTATCATACAAGCTGAAATCCACCCTGAAAAATCCGCATAGCCGCCCTATCTGAGAAACACCCCTAAGCCTCCAAGCATATTTTACCTCTAAAATCATCTTTCGGGCGGCTCCTTCAAAGATATAATCCGCATAGTAGTGATCAATCTGTTGGTCAGCACAATGCCCGCAAAAGGCGGCGTTTATATTAAGGGGATGCCCGCAGTTCGTACAGCGGGCATCTATCTTCCTAATGGAGGCGCTGCAACTCTCGCATAGTATATCGTTAAAATCGCATACGCCGCCGCAGGCAGCACAGAGGGATTGGAATACGGAAGCCATCAGCATAATTTAATGGATTATCTCGCTATCAATACGTTTCCGGTCATTTCAGCAGGTATATCCACCCCAAGCACGGTTAGAATTGTGGGGGCAATGTCGGCGAGTTTCCCTCTCTCCTGTGTAAATTTATAGCGGGTGTTATGCATAATAAATCGCACGGGGTTTGTGGTGTGGGCGGTATGTGGTTGGTCGTGAACATCGTCCCACATCTGCTCGCTGTTGCCATGATCCGCCGTTATAAAGAGAGCAGCTCCGTTTTTATCGGCAACTTCCAAAACTTTGCCTATCATCTCATCCACCACTTTACAGGCGGCGATGGCAGCGCTCTCCACCCCCGTATGCCCCACCATATCCGGGTTGGCAAAGTTCATTACCGCAAGGGTAATATCCCCCTCGTTATAGCGTTTTATAAAGCTGTCCGCCACATCCCGGACACTCATCTCCGGTCTAAGATCATAGGTGGCGACATCTCTGGGAGAAGGGATCATAATCCGCTCCTCAAGGGGGAACGGTTCCTCCCGCCCCCCGTTAAAAAAGTAGGTCACATGGGCGTATTTCTCGGTTTCCGCAATACGCAGCTGTTTTAACCCGATGTTGCTTATCACTTCACCAAGTATATTATGAAGTTCTTCCGGCGGGAAGAGGGCGGGAACTTTTATTGTTTCATCGTATTCCGTTAAGGTTAGAATGTGAACATTCGGCTTTGCCCCCCTGTCAAACCCGCCGAAGCCGTCCAGATAAAAGGCGGACAATATCTCCCGCATCCTGTCGGCTCGGAAGTTCATAAAAAAGAGACCGTCCCCGTCTTTTACAACTCCGTCAACTCCCGCAATCCGCACGGGGATAATAAATTCATCCATAACGGAAGCTGTGTATGAGGCGTTGACTGCGGCAATCGGATCGGCGGCAACGCCCCCTTTCCCGTTGCGTATGGTGTTATAGGCAACCGCCACGCGCTCCCACCGTTTATCCCTGTCCATGGCGTAGTATCTGCCGGATATATCTGCTATAACCCCTGCGTTATTCGCTTTCAGCCACTCCCAGAGCTCGCTGACATAAGCAAGCCCGCTGTTGGGCGGGGTATCCCGCCCGTCTGTTATTATATGGATATATATCTCTTTAACACCCAAATTCTTAGCGGCGCTGACAACGAACTTGAAGTGCTTTATATGACTGTGAACCCCGCCGTCGCTTAAAAGCCCGAATAGGTGCAACCGGTTGGATGCGGCGGTAACTTTTCCTATAAATTCCTTAAAAGCAGGGGTTTTTTGAGCAAGACCAGAATCAAAGGCTTTGGTAACCTTCACCAGATCTTGGTATACAATCCTCCCTGCACCGATATTCGTGTGCCCGACCTCTGAATTTCCCATCTGCCCTTCGGGAAGCCCCACTTCCTCCCCGCCTGCATCAAGCAGGATATTGGGCTCACTCTGCAAAAGTTTATTATAGTTGACGGGGTTGGATAAAAGGATAGCGTTATGGCTGGTCTCCTCCCTATACCCCCACCCGTCCAGGATAAGCAATATTGCTTTATTCATCCGCACTCCTTCGGAAAATTTGAATATAAATAATATATCATCTATTAGGCAGTTTTAACAAGATTTTTAATAACTTTTTTCATTTGACCGTTGCTTTTTTAATGAAGTGCTGAATAAAAGGCGCATTTTTTCAAATAATCATTTTTGTCATTAGGGAGTGTTCACACCAATAACAGTATCCACGACTATGGCGAAATAAATAAACCCGGAAAACTAATGCCTCAAAAAGTCGCTTGGGAACACCGCTTTTATTCCAGCGATTCATACGAACATAAATCGTGTGCCAGTTGCCATATTCCTTGGGCATGCCTGCCACTTAAAACCATTCTCTGTTATATACAATATCGCATTTATCAGCTGAAGGTTGCTCATACTCACATTGCCGCGTTGCCGCGGCAGATATTGAGCTATCTGCCTATATCGTTCGCTTGTTATTTGCATAATTATTGAGATTATCATAAATTACATAAATAACACAATAGCGCGAACGCACGTTAAGAAACCTAAATTTGCATCATAGGAACTTGCGGAACAAGTCACGGCAGGCACACCATCACTTCCGCCTCCGCAGGAAGCTGATGTTAATGAAAAAAGGAGAGTCAGAGCAAATAAAAAGCGTTTAACGGCAAACATAATTTTCTCCGTTCGGCGTATCTCAATCACGGAAATGTCTGAAAATAGTTAATTTGGTTAATTAAATGCAGCTTTTAAGCGTTCTTTATTTTTACAGGCAGCTCTTTGTCACATTTTCGGAAATAATGCTTTCATTAAAATAAGTTAATAGTATAGTAAATAAAGTTGATTTCGGTTTTTACGGGTTGGGCGGTTTTAACGGTTTTTTGACCATTTTCAAGGAACGTTTTTATAGACATATCCTTAACCGGATGAAGTATTGTATTGAGCAAAATTAACAGAGGTTTCGTTTATGACAATATTTTTGTTCCGCAAAACTATGATTGTTTTTGCCTTCATGCTTACGGCACTTTTTTTCACGGGCTGTTCAAGCGATAGCGGCGAAGGAGGAGGAAGCGACGGCGGTTTCCCCTCTGCAGACAATATCTTCCCGCAGGCGGAAGACGCTGATTTCCCGCAACCGGCAACCGCATTGCATGATAAAACATACCGAGTCGCAAACAAGAAGGCGGCTGATACTTATTTCAGCAAATTAAAGGAAACAAATGAGTTGGAGTTGGATTGCAATTCCGCAACACGTTGCGATGGCACCCTCTCCCCTGATGATTCCAAAACTTACGGGGTATATGCGGAAGAATATGAGGATAACGGAGTACATTACATCCTTTTGGGAATATCCGTTGACGTGTCCGTCGATGCGTCCGTTGATGCCAACGCTCTTTTTAATAGATTCCCTGAGGTAAGCGGAGATAAAATATACGAAGCTGTTTCATATGTTTATCCCTTCAGCATC
>JAITJJ010000222.1 GCA_031278965.1 Deferribacteraceae bacterium | reverse complement strand
TAAAGCTCTAAATGTGCCGGTTAAAGTTGGGTTATCCTATGCTTTATTCTCTGGAATAGGTGATAACATTACTACAAATAAAGAAAATGAAACAGTTGATGTAAGCGCCTTTATAGTTTCCGCAGCAGCTAATCCCACTTTCGGACCTGCCACTGTATCTATAGCTGGTTTTTACTCTGTGAACGGCAACGCGCTTAAAGAAGTTAAAGGGTGGAACGGAGGAAATGGCGGAACGGTTGGCACGGTGCTTAACTTTGCCAATAAAAAACCCGGCAATATATATGATATCACTGCCTTCGGCGCTGCTGCTGAAGTTAAATTCAAAGCAAGCGATACTATTACGGCGGCTCTGGGCGGCGGCTATCAGCAGATCTCCTATGACAAGGCTCAGATCACTTGGGAAGATGCCGCCAATTTTGGTATATATGCCAACGCCACATTTAAATTGGGCGGAATATTCTCCATCACCCCTGAGATTGACTATCTCAATTTGGAATCTTTCAGAACGGGAGACATCGCTGATAAAAAGGCTGACAAACTATCCGAAATCATCGTGGGAGCGCAGTTGAGACTTGACATCTAATTTCCACCGTTTTTTTTCTAAAAAATCGGACGGTTTTCCACACATTAAAGGGGGCGCAAGCCCCCTTTCACATCACTGTTGCATTCCCATCGAAGGCGTTATTATGGATTGGCTTTTCAAGAGGTTTTTGCTTAGGGCGCCTACCTTAAACGTTGGTTTTTTATAGACAGATTTTTATGCGCATTTCTGAAAATTTACTGGAAAGTTTTTTTGAAAATGTCTTGGGAAAGATAAAAGGGAAGTCCTGAACTTTTGTTTGAATGTTTGAGATTATAGCAAATTTATCTCTTGCCGCCCTGCTGACGGAAACACCTTGAATTTCAACGGATGATCACGATCTCCGGGATACATCTCACTTTATTTTAATTTAACTATTTATATTTTTCATTAAATGTTATACAATTTCTCCGCGGAAATTATTTATGAAACAGAAAATTATCCTGGTAGATGATAATATAACCACTTTAACTATAGGCAAAGATGCTTTAAGCCCATATTATGAAGTTTTTACCGTTCCTTCGGGGGAAAAACTTTTTAAAATTCTTTCAAGCGTTATTCCTGATCTGATCTTGCTGGACATTGAGATGCCTGAGATGGACGGCTATGAAGTGATTAAAGTTCTAAAGGGAGATAAGCGCACGCAGGACATCCCCATTATATTTCTCACAGCAAAAGGGGATCAGGGCAGTGAGCTTCAAGGCTTTGATTTAGGTGCGATAGACTATATATCAAAACCTTTTTCCACCCCCCTCCTCTTAAAACGGATAGAGGTTCACCTTTTGGTGGCATCCCAAAAAAAACAGTTGGAGCTTTATAATACCGATCTACAAAAGATGGTGGGGGAAAAGACAAAGACAGTTACAGAGCTTCAAAATGCGGTTTTCCGTATCCTCTCTGAAGTTGTGGAGTACCGGGATGACAACACCGGCAACCATATTACGCGAACTCAGAAGTTTTACAGTATTCTGCTGAACGCGCTTATAGAGAACAAGGTTTATACAGACGAGGTTTCAAAGTGGGATACGGAGCTTGTGATAATGTCTTCCCAACTCCACGATGTGGGAAAGGTAGGTATTAGAGACAGTATCCTCTTAAAACCCGCAAGGCTCACTCCGGAGGAGTTTGACATTATGCAGCAGCACGCTGTCATAGGGGCAAATCTGATTGAGCGGATAGAGAAAAGCACATCCGAGCGGAAATTCATTAAACATGCCAAGCTCATGGCAGGCACTCATCATGAAAAGTGGGACGGTTCCGGTTATCCGATAGGGCTCTCTGAAACATCCATCCCTTTACAGGGAAGGATAATGGCGGTGGTGGACGTATATGATGCGCTTATCTCCGAAAGACCTTATAAACCGCCCATTCCCCATGAAAATGCGATGGAGATTATAAAAGAGAGCAGCGGAACCCACTTTGATCCGCGGATAGTGGAAGTTTTCCTTAAAGTTGCCGATAAAATAGAGGATGTGCTGAAAGATGCGGCTAAACAGAAAGCTCGTTAAAAAATATTATAAACAGATAGGGGTTATATTTTTTTCCTTTGCGGCAATGGCAGGGGTAAGCTACTGGTATGTAAGCGGGGTTATGAAAGATCAGCTCCGCAGCCGCGCCATGTCCGTACTCACAAATACAAGCAGCCGTGTTCAAGCGATTTTAAGCGAAGGCGAAACTTTGCTGAATCTGGCGGCTTACTCTGCAGAGGATATTGTGGCAAATGGGGAGGATAAATTACGAATTCAGCACCTCTTAAAAAGTATCAGAGATTCTTTTAACCAATCGGATAACAGGAGCTTTACGTTTAACTCAATATACGGGTATATTGAGGGGGAATTTTTGGACGGCTTAAATTGGGGGGCGACCCCAGCTTATAATCCCTCTGAGCGTCAGTGGTATATCGGGGCGCAGGAGAATAAGGGGGATATCTTTTT
Organism: Deferribacteraceae bacterium; assembly: GCA_031278965.1. Taxonomy (GTDB): domain Bacteria; phylum Chrysiogenota; class Deferribacteres; order Deferribacterales; family JAISNW01; genus JAISNW01. The sequence continues at coordinate 16,898 of JAITJJ010000222.1, read as the reverse complement.
TTCCAAGGTTTCCAAGCAGGGAGATGAGCTTTTTATCAATATCTCTAAACAGCTGTTCAACCGTGACGGGGGAGATATAGGGGTTTTAGCTCTTGATCTTTCCGTCACCCGACTCTCTGCTTATGTAAACCGTTACACCGAGCAAGGCTACAGGATTTTAGTAAATGAGGACAAGGAGATATTATCCCATAAAGACAACGATTTATTGGGCGGAACGCTCTCCGCAGCTTTTGAAGAACCGAAATCCCTTATAAATAAAAGGTATCTGGAAAATGTATTAAAACCATTCACCACTATGGATTATAACGGAGAAGAGGTTTTCATCCGTTTTAGAAACCTCCCCCGCGGTTGGGTTTTGTTCTCTGTGGTTCCCGTATCCACATATTACGATAAACTGAATAAGATTGCTTTTTTAATCTTTGGGCTGGGGTTTGCTTTTGCGGTTATCCTCTCCGCAATCCTCCTTAGAATCTCTGAAGCCAAGGAAGTGGCGGATGCCAAAAGTCAGAGCAAATCAAACTTTTTGGCACGAATGAGCCATGAGATACGCACTCCTATGAATGCAATCCTTGGAATGAGCGAGCTCATTCTAAGGGATGCGGGGGAGCTTTCCCAAAAATCTTTAGGGTATATAAACGATATCCGGCGGGCGGGGGAAAACCTTCTCTCAATTATCAACGACATTCTGGATTTCTCGAAGTTGGAATCTGGAAGGTTGGAGATCGTAAACGCCCCTTATATGTTAAGTTCACTTATAAACGATGTAATAAATATTCTCCGTATACGGTGGATGGAGAAATCTCTCTACTTTACTGTGGCAATTGATCCTGCCATCCCCAATTCGCTTATCGGTGATGTCACAAGGGTCAGGCAGGTGCTGATAAACCTTATAACCAACGCCATAAAATATACGGAAGACGGCGGGATAACCCTTGAAATAACCAAAAAGCAAGAAGCGGCTGAAGATGAAAAAAAGAAGGGAGATTCCCCCGTTTTCACGGCGGAAAAGCTTTTCTCTCTCCCAGAATTATTTTCCCGCAAAACGGTGCTTACTCTGATTATCTCTGTAACCGATACAGGAATCGGGATTAAAGATGAAGATAAACCCCGCATATTCGGTGAATTTGTCAGGGTAGACGTGGCAAAAAACAATGTTGTGGAAGGCACGGGATTAGGGCTTGCCATAACAAAGAACCTGCTGCAGGTTATGGGCGGAGAGCTTGCCTTTGTAAGTGTTTACGGCGAAGGGAGCAAGTTTGCGGCGGAGATTCCGCAGGAAGCCGCTTCAGCCGATCCGTTTGCAAAGGTGGAAAAACCTGAGACTATGAATGCAATTATCTATGAACCGCGGGCTGCTTATGCAAACTCAATCTTTACCGCCATTACATCTCTCGGAATTCCATGTAAAGCTATAAAAGGGCAGTCGGAGCTTTTGGAAGACTTATTGTCCAACAGTTATAATTATATATTTCTTGCCTCTTTTGTATATGAAGGGGTGAGGCATATTATATCCCAGCGTTCAGCAGGGGCAAAGATAGTTCTCCTGTCTCAGGAAGGGGAGCAGGTACTCTCCGAAAACATTGTGAACCTAATTCTTCCGGTCTACTCCCTCCCCCTTGCGAACCTCTTTAACAATGTGATTGCAGATGAAGCGGAGGGACGAGATAAAACTGTAAAACATATCCGTTTCCGTGCCCCCGATGCCAAAATCCTTCTGGTTGACGATATTAAAACCAACCTTTCCGTTATGGAAGGGCTTCTTCTCCCCTATGAAATGAAAGTGGAAACCTCCCTAACCGGGGAGGGGGCTGTGGAGCTTGTAAAAAAGAAAAAATACGATCTTATCTTTATGGATCACATGATGCCCGGTATGGACGGGATAGAGGCAACCCGACTAATCCATGAACTGCCGAAAGGGAGAGGTGTGCCGATTATCGCCCTCACCGCTAACGCTGTAGCTGGGATGAAAGAGATGTTCTTGCAAAACGGGTTGGATGACTTTTTGGCAAAACCTGTGGATACCATTAAATTGAATGCTATCCTTACAAAATGGCTCACTTCCGAGAAGCAGCTAAAGAAGCTCGAATCCCTCGCGACCAATAAAAAAGGGAGCATAGGCGCGAATATAAATATAGCGGGGATAAATGCGGATATCGGTATTTCACGCACGGGAGGGGAGGAAAAGGGGTATTTTAAGATACTGAAGCTATTCTGTGACGATGCCGAAGCCCGTATTCCGGAGTTGCAAAGATTCCTGTCCGAAAAAGATTTAAGGAACTATACGGTAAATGTTCACGCCTTAAAGAGCGCCGCCGCAAGCATAGGTGCATCGGAGCTCTCAAAATTTGCCGCAAAATTGGAAGATGCGGGAAAAAGTGAGGACATCAGCCTGATAGAAGCGGAAACCCCCGCTTTCTTATCAGAGCTGGCGGAATTAAAGAGTGCGATAACCGTTTTCCTGAAAGAGAAAGTCAAGGCGGCTCCAAAGAAAAAGAAGAGCGACAAGAGCGCCATCCTTCAAGACAAGTTGCCTAAGCTTTCAGCCGCTCTATCCAACATGGATATTTCAAAAACAGATGAGATTATAAAGGAGCTTTTGGGGCAGGAATGGACAAAAGCGACGGAGGATAAATTAAACTCCATATCTCAAGATATTCTCCTCTTTGATTATGAAAAAGCCCAGGAAGCCATAAAAGAGCTCCTTTCTTCAGAGGGAAATCTAGCTTAGATAATCCAGTATAGAAAAGCTCATCATCCTTGTCGTCAGAGTCAAGGCATATTCATATGCTTTATTTGCAAGCTCGTATTCCGTTAAAAGGCGCACTTGGTCCGCTTCGGAAGAGCCTAAATACACTGCTTTCTGGTTTTCATAGGTGTTTATGATAGATGTATTAAAGTTTATGGTGCTCTCCACCCTGAGTTGGCGGTTGCCTGTCTGAGTTAATGCTTGAGTCAGCTGCCCCTGCACAATATCAAGCACCCCAAGTTCAAAATCTATCCCGCTTCCTACTGTACCTGTAAAACTGTCTGTCGCGTAAAGCATTCCCGTGTCAAAGCCCAGTACGAGACCGTCTGAAACGTGGTATTCTTTGTGGGCGGTATCCACATATATATTCTGAATTCCGCTTCCGCTCGAATCAGTTACCTTCACAAACACTTTATCGCCGGCTTTCCTGAAACCAAGCGAGCCCGTATAGTCGCCTTCCACCGAAAAGGCGGTTACTGCAGCGGCAGGTTTAAATGCGAGTCTGTCGCCGCTCATAACGGCGGTAAATGCCGAAGAAAGTCCTGCCGCGGCAAGTTTTGAATTTACCTCCGCCAACATATCCGTATAATCCAGATACGCCCTATCGTCAATTATTATGGACGCCTCTTTGAAAGTTCCGTCATTATAACGGAATGTAAGGGTTCTTGCCTCGGTTGAAGTGTTGGAGAGATCTTGTATGAGGCGGGTATCCGCTATCTTATATTCAAGTGTGGAGTTTGTGAGGCCAAGCGTCATGGAGGGGTCGTTAATATTTGTGATATAGCTCGGATCGGCGCTTGTTATCCGTAAAACCCCGTCGCCGTCTACGCCCGCCGTTCCGCTGGTACCCGCAAGTTGTGTGTTGATGTCCGCCAAAACTGCGGGCACATTGGCGTAAACCCCCGTAAGAGTTACGGTGGTTTGCGTCCATGTCAAACCGTCCCAATACACATAATCAAAGGAAGCGGGGGTTGAGTAATCCGTTCCCAATATCCCGCCGCTTAAAGAGTAACCCATCATATAGACATCTTTCTCCGTCGCGGGAATTAGGGTGATCGTGCTTGCCCCGCTGCCGGATGTTATCTTTACTTTTTCCCCGTCCAAAGAGGCGTGGATATTTTTTGCATAAAGGTTTGTGTCGTTGTTTATAACGTTTATTATGGCTTGTTGGAGCTCCTGCGGGGTGGTTATCCCCGCAAGGGGGACGGTTATATTATATTTTTCTAGAGTGTTGGTATCATTATTGTAAAGCTCTATGGCAAAATCAAGGTTTATGGCGTTGGTATCGAGCTTTATGTCCGCCGTAGATGCCGTGAATATATCCTGAACATAAAAATCACTCTTTCCGCTTGAGGACTGCACTTCATAGTTCCACATGGCGTTGAAGTTTCCGCCGAACACACCGTCAAAATACGGATTGGCGGTGGATTTCAGTGTTTCATCTCTCCAAGCGCTCGGTTCTCCCCACCCTTCCGTATTTATCCCGTTATAAAGGGCGTTGTAGAGGTTCATAATGGATGTGAACATATTGGCGTTTTCGCCGGTCTGAACGATATTCATATCCCCGAAATTCAAAGAACCTTTCCCTTTCAGGTCTATCCCGAAGGATGCAGGGGCGGGGTTTACCCCCATCGCCGTGTTCATATCGTTGGCGGTTATATAAACTCCGCTCTGAAGTTGGATCTCCCCGCCGGTGTAATTTTTCACAACTTTATCTATGATCTTTACATTTTGGGAGTTGTAAACCACCACATGTACATCTTTCGTGCCGTCCAGCGTATTATGCGTCATATCAACGCTTACGCTCCACCGATCATCGGCTCCCCCCGTATAGTTGCCGCCCACAATAATCTCTTGGTCAATTATGGGGAGGCTCATCCCCTCGTTCAATTCCTGAACATTCATAGTGAGGCGGCTTGAACCGGAGCGGAGATCCCGCACTGTAATATTTCCGTTTTCCAGAGTAACGTCAACCCCATTATCATAGAGGTTTTCAATGAAAGCCATATAATCCCCAACTGTTTTCTCCTTTATATCTGCGGAGATACTTTTAGGGATAGTGCCGAACTGGTAATCGGAAACGCCGCCCACGTCAAAATAAAATGTGGATAAGTGCGTATCTCGATCAAGATTCAGGTTCTGCATGGTAAAGGTGAAATCGTAGGTTTCGGGGGGACCCGCTTGATAATCGGATAGTTTAACTCCTACCGTGTATCCGAACCCCGCCTCCCGCAGCATTCTGTCAATATAGAGCTCTTTTGCCTCGGTGGTGGTAGCCGCCGCCAAAGCGGATGCCTCAAGAAGGACAGATTTTCCGTTTATAATAAAAGTAATATCCTGCGCTATGGATATATTATCGTGAACCGTATAGATATTATTGATTCCTGCTTCCGGAAAGTCATATCCCACTTCAAAGGTGGTGTCTTTCCCAAGCTCCAAAACGGTTTTGCCGTCAAAACCCATAGTATTGTAGTTGCTGCCGGTTACCGCAAGATACGTCTTGTTGCCTGTATCGGAGGTAACGAACATCAGCCGCCCGCCATCGCTTACAACTTTAATCTGGGATGAGAGATCCACCTGATACCCTGCCCCGCTGTTATAAACAAGGTTGCTGCTTACATCCGCAGCTATGGCGCTTGCAAAGTCGTTTTCATCCGTATAGCTTGCGTAAACTGTGGCGGAGCCCACATATTGGGCTCTCCCCAACTGGTAGTTTATCGCACCAACCAAGAGGTCTATATTGGCGTATCCGTCTGCCGGCACCTCAATCTGGTAGTGCTTTCCTCCGTATGTTATAGTAAGCGTGCGTTCCTCCGCGCTCTGCTCCGTGAGATTAAGCCCGACTTCATCTGTTCCCCGCACCTTTGCCGAACCCACCAGATAGCCGTTATGGTCTGTTCCGCTTATCTTTATGGAATCTCCTATCCCCACATTCGCGCCGTCAATCTGGCTGAACAGAGACGAAACCGTAAGCGAAATCCCGTTTACAGTGTTGGCTTGCACAGATCGCAAAACTTTGGAGTTTTCTAAAAATATATCGTCTCCTGTAAAATTTATAGCAACATTCTGATTATACCCGATCTTGTCCAATATCTCCCCCGAATCCCCGTAATAGCTGGCATAGCTGCCGGGAACGTATTTACAGGTGTATTGAAGCCCGTTGCCTATATTATCGGGGAGGGCAACAGCTATCCCTCTTCCGGTATTTACCACCTTTCCGGATTCCACCTTAAATGTAAGAACGGTGGATATGTTGTTGCCTCCGTTCAGAGCGTCATCTGTTCCGTTGGAATCAAGGATAACATCGTTTCCGTATTTATCTTTAACAGATAAGTAGCCTGTGCCGTCACGAACATCAATTCTGACCGTGTAATCCCCTTCCGCAAGCTCCGGCAGATCGGAAAACGTATCCCGGGCTAGGAGATTCCCGCCGTCCGCTCCAAAATGCTTTACTATGGAGAGAACCTGATTCTCTTTGGAGTTAAACGGCATTGTGTTGGTTTGATAGCCGGCAAAAATATATCTCCCCATATAGGTTGTATTGGCGATGTCAAAGAGTTGGTTGTATACCCCCAAGACATCCCCCGCCAAGGCGCGCATACTTTCAAGATTGTTCACGCCATTAGCGCCGTTTAAGGCAAGATCGTCCCTAACCTTTGTTACAAGCTCCAATGCAGAAGAAATTGAAGTTTCCGCGGAGCTCAGCCAACCTGAAGCATTATTGGCGTTGGCGGTGAACTGGGTGGAATTGTCAATCATCCTCTGGATATTATAGGCAGACACATATTTTGAAGGCGAGGCCTCTGGGTTTAGGAGGCTCCTCTTCTTATTGACCTTATCCAGCGATTGCAGAACATCATTCAGAGATGTTGAAAGTATCTGCTGATAACGCATATTCTGATATTGGAACGATATTCTCATATCTATCTCCCTACAAGCCCAAGGTTATTTACGATTATATCCAACATTTCATCCACAGCGTTGATGAAACGGGCGTTTGCCTGAAGCATCTTTTCAAAGATGATAAGATTGGCGGTTTCTTCGCTTTCCGATACGCCGCTCACCGCCTGCACCTTCTCTTCATAGCTTGCCACACTCATCTCTTTTGTTGCGACAAAGAGATCCGTCTGCTGTTTTTCGGAGGCGATCCGCCCTATAAAATAGCCGTAAAAATCGCTTATGGTGATTCCGCCTTCCAGAACGCTCTTAAATTGAACTTCAACAATCGCTTTGGCAATTTCATTATCCCCCACGTCCCCTTCTACGGAGGTGGAGATATAGGCTATATTGGTTTTAATATGGGAATCCACAGATATATTTGAGGAATCTGTTCCGGAAAAGAAGTTGTTAAACCCCGCCGCCACCAGAAAACCGGAGGTATCCTCTCCGAAAGAAAAGGTATAGCCCTCTGTAACCCTAATTTGCAAATAACCTTGATAATCCACATAGGATTGGATAGTCCCGTTGAGGATATCACCGCCTGATGTGGAAATTTTTTCCGCTATTCCGTTTAACGTATCGGTTTTTGGATCAATTGAAACGGATTGAGTTGCCGCCAATACCCCTTCCGCATCGTAGATTTTTATCTGGAAAGTCCCTTCCTGCAAAGGATACGGGAGATTCCCATACTCGCTCTCTATAGGGAAACGGGGGGAAGCAACACTGTTGGTCGCCGTGAGTTCCGTAAAGCGGGCTAAGCCTTGCCCGGAAGCGTGAATCTTATTTGTTTCATAGATAAGGGTTTTAACAAGCTCATCAAGCTCTTTGGTGTATTTGTTTATGAGGGTGTCGCGAAGGTATATGTCGCTCTGCATAGTGCCGCCGGCGATTCGGTTTGAGATTACTGTGGAGGTTTTATCAATGTTGCTGGCGCGCCATATTACATCATACTCCCCGTCTTCTCTGAGCTCAAGTTCCAGCTTAAACGCTCTTGCTCCGTCTACAATCGGCTCCCCTGCTATGTATACTGCAATTTCACCGTTGGGGCGCTCCGTTACATTTATTCCTGCCATCTGGGCGACCGTGTTTACAAGGGCGTCTCTGGTATCCCGCAGATCGTTGGCGTGGGAGCCGTCCGCTTCCACCCGCACAATATCGGAATTCAGCTTTGCGATACTCTCCGCAATGGCGTTTATCTCGCTCACGGCACTTTTTAGATTTTCGTTTATATTATCTTTCAGTTGCCTGAACATCGCATAATCATTCTGAATCTGGGCGCATAACTCTTCTGCGGTGGCGAGAACCTGCGTTCTTTTGATATAGGATTCATCCGAATTGTCCGGAGGTATTACAGATAAATCCTGCCACGCGTTGAAATAGTTAAGCAGATGCTCTCCCAAACCGCTGCCCGTCTCAAGCTCGTTAAAGTATACCTGTATAGAGTCAAGCCCTTGTTGGTTATTTGCCCAATAAGCAAGGGATGATGTTTCATTTCTTAGGGTACGTGTTAATATCTCATCATAGATTCTCACCACCCCTACCGTTTTCACCCCCTGCCCGTAGGTGCCCTCTTTGCTCTTCATGGCATAGGCGGATACAACCTCCACACGCTGGCGGGAGTAGTTTTTATTGTTAAGGTTTGCTATATTATGCCCGGTTACGTCAAGTTGCACCTGTGCCGCCATAATTCCCGACAAACCAGTATTTAACATCGCCATTAAGTTGCTCATACGTTTAACTCCGGAAAGATAATTCTACCTAAGTTATAGCAATATATATGCCACGGAGCGGATTGAAAGGTATTGAGACGAGAGAAAGGTGCTTTATATGCGAGCTTGCTTTGCGATTAAATAAAGCTATCATTGAGATTGAATTTCTTTTATAGATAGCAAATTTATAGAACGGACAGCCAATTTTAAGGCGCTTTTATATCGGCTTCATCAAATAAAAAGAGCGGAAAATTTCCCTTTAATGCCTGAAATGCCGCACGCCGGTAAATATCATTGCAATCCCTGCAGAATCCGCCGCGGCAATAACTTCATCATCCCGCACGCTTCCGCCGGGGGAAATTATGGAGGTGATACCCCTCTCCGCAGCTTCATCAACACTGTCTCTAAACGGGAAAAAGGCATCCGATGCCATTACGCACCCCGATATTGGGCTTTGAGCTTTGATGGCGCCGATCTTTGCAGAATCCACCCTGCTCATCTGCCCCGCGCCTATGCCCACTGTGCGGGTGCCGGAAACATAAACTATCGCGTTTGATTTTACATGTTTGGCAACTATCCATGCAAAGCTAAGGCTTTTTCGTTCTTCCGATGTAGGGGAGCGCTTGGTGGGAACGCTTAAGCCGTCAAGAGAGTTAAAACGGTGGAGATCCCTGTCCTGCACCAAAAAACCACCGGTGACTTTTTTAAGGTCTTGTTCGCCCGTATATCTGTTATTAAAATCAATACGCATTACGCGGACATTTTTCTTGTTTTTTAGGATCGCCAACGCTTCCGGTGTGTATGACGGGGCGATTATGACCTCAAGGAATATGGCGGAGAGTTTTTCCGCCAGAGTTGCTGTGACCTCCCTATTTAGGGTCACAATCCCGCCGAAAGCGCTTAAAGGATCCGCCGCCAGCGCAAAATCAAACGCTTTTTCAATATCTTCCGCCGCCGCCGCCCCGCAAGGGTTCATATGTTTAACTATAATGCAGACGGGTTCCTCAAATTCCTTTGCAAGCTCTATTGAGGCATGAATATCGGCAATATTGTTATATGAAAGCTCTTTCCCATGCAATTTTTCAGCGGAAGCAACGCCTGTCTCGGTCATAAGAGGTATCTTATAGAAAGCCGCCGCTTGATGCGGATTTTCGCCGTAACGCATGGCGCTTGCAAGCCTGCCGCCTATCGTATATTCATAGGGGAAGGCGATATTCTGAATTCTGTTAAACCACCCCGATATTACGCTGTCGTATAGAGCAGTGTGCGAAAAAGCCTTTGCCGCAAGCATTTTCCTTGTTTCCAAGGCAGTATCCCCGCTGCTCTTGATTTCTGAAATTACTTTTTCATAATCCGCTGCATCTGTAATAACAGTTATAAATAGGTGGTTTTTTGCGGCACTTCGGAGAAGAGCCGGCCCCCCGATATCTATATTTTCTATAATCTCATCAAACGCCTCGCCTTCTTCGGAAAGATTCTTCATAACAGTTTCTTCAAACGGATAAAGGTTTACTGCAACCAGATCTATATTATTTATTCCAATTTCACGGCAAACTTTCTGATGTTCCTCATTATTTCTTATATTCAAAATTCCTGCATGAACAAGAGGGTGAAGAGTTTTTACCCTTCCGTCCAATATTTCGGGAAAACCTGTAAAGTCAGAAACATCCGTAACTTTGACGCCCGCATCCCTAAGAATTTTTGCGGTTCCCCCTGTGGATAAGATTGTAAAGCCCAATTGAATAAGAGAATATGCAAAAGGCGCAATACCCGTTTTATCAGAAACGCTTATCAGAGCATATTTCATAATAGGAGACCTCTAAAAAAATAACCCCCAGAGTACTAACTCTGAGGGCGATAAAGGTAAAACTAAGTTTCGTTAAACCTTATTTAGGAAATTCCGCCCGTATAGCGGCATCAAGCTCATCTTGCGCCTTTGCTGCTTGGAATTGCTGCCAGAGAGCAGCATCATTCTTATAGCTTGAAGCAACCGAATTTTTAACGCTCTCCGCTATTACTCCGCTATCAATGGAGATAAGAACATAAAGCTCATTGCACGGCGACTGCCAGAGCGCTTTTTGAACTGTTCCGCTCAGGGTTTGCGATGACACCTGTTTTGAAACGCTTGCTGTCACTTTGTCTACAACCTCGGTATCGCCCAGACCCGTAACCTGAGTAAAATCTTTAAGCAGATTATTGGTTTTTACTTCTATGGTGCGCGCCATTTCGTCACGGGCATTTGCCATGGCGGCAGTGCGGGCAAAATTGATTCCAGCTTTTGAAATCTTTGCCGCGCCTACAGAGTTCAGTCCGCCTTCAGCATTCCCAAACACCCAATCCGGTGAACCTTCCAAACATTTGTTGTTGATTTCTGCAACAGGGGCATCGCTGCCTCCGCAACCGTAAATGAACATTGCAAATGTAAAGAGCAAAGAACAAATAAGATATTTACGCATATAGCATCTCCTTAAATACTGCACATTATCTCTAATTGGAAAAGGTTAGCATATCTTTAAAACATTTGTCAATAATATTTTGCAAAAGCTCTCTGTTGACCTAATCCATATACCGGAGTATATATTTTTATGAACAGAATATCTTTCCTGCGGGGTGTTTTATGCCCTTTGAACTGATATCCGATTATCCCCCCGCGGGAGATCAGCCGGAGGCGATAGCCTCCATTGTGGACAGTTTTAAAAATGGTGCGGAAAAACAAGTGCTTTTAGGGGTTACCGGTTCGGGGAAGACATTTACTATGGCAAATGTCGTAAAAAAGCTCAATGTACCCACCCTTATAATTGCCCACAATAAAACTCTGGCAGCCCAATTATACGGAGAGTTTGCAAAGTTTTTCCCCAATAATGCCGTGGAATATTTTGTAAGCTACTATGACTATTACCAACCGGAGGCATATATCCCTTCAAGCGATGTTTATATTGAGAAAGACTCCGCAATAAATGAAGATATTGATAAGCTGCGCCACCGCGCCACCCGCTCACTTTTGGAGAGACGGGATGTGGTGGTGGTGGCATCCGTTTCCTGCATATACGGGATAGGCTCTCCGGAGGCATACTACGGGTTGCTCGTTTCTTTGGAAAGAGGGAAGCCCGCAAAAATGGATAACCTTTTGGCGAAACTCGTTGAGATACAGTATGAACGCAACGATTTTGACTTTCACCGCGGCACCTACCGGGTTAAAGGCGATACTGTGGAGGTCTTTCCGGTTCATGAAGATAATCTTGCATATCGCATAGAGTTTTTTGGGGACGAGGTGGAGGCTTTAAGCGAGTTCGATCCGCTTACGGGAAAAACTTTGCGGGAACGGGAGAAGTTGGCGGTTTATCCGGGAAGTCACTATGTGAACGAGATGATAAAGATGAAACCCGTATGCGAGATCATAAAAAAAGATCTCCTTGCCCGCTCCGCAGAACTCTTAGCGCAGAATAAGCTTGTAGAGGAACAGCGGCTTACCCAGCGCACAATGTTTGATATTGAGATGCTGCTGGAAACCGGCTACTGCAATGGAATTGAAAACTACTCCCGTTATTTTGAGGACAGAGAGCCCGGCACGCCGCCCTCCACCTTAATGAGCTATCTTCCGGAAGACGCTCTTGTTATAATAGACGAATCCCATATCACCCTTCCGCAGGTGCGGGGGATGTATAACGGCGACCGGAGCCGCAAAACCACCCTTGTGGAATTCGGCTTCCGCCTTCCGGCGGCACTTGATAACAGACCCCTTAAATTTGATGAATTCAACAGTCGTATCCGCAATGTTCTCTATGTCAGCGCAACTCCCAACGAATATGAAATTAACGAATCAAAAGGGGTGGTGGTGGAGCAGATTATCCGCCCCACCGGGCTTATCGATCCCAAGATTGAGATACGTCCATCCCGCACGCAGGTTGACGATCTCTACTTTGAGGTGCAGAGGGTTGCCACAAAAGGGGAGCGGACGCTGGTTACTACCTTGACAAAACGTATGGCGGAGGAGCTTACTAAATATCTTGCAGAATTGGGGGTGCGGGTAAGGTATCTGCACTCTGAAATTGATACGATAGAACGGGTAAAGATATTAAGAGAGCTGCGCCTTGGGGAGTTTGATGTTCTTGTGGGGATAAATCTCCTTAGAGAGGGGCTTGATCTGCCGGAAGTAAGCCTTGTGGCGGTGCTTGATGCGGACAAGGAAGGGTTTTTGCGCAGCACCCAATCCTTAATCCAAACTGTGGGACGTGCCGCCAGAAATGTAAACGGGAGGGCGATCTTTTATGCGGATAAACTAAACAATTCCATAAACGCCACCGTTGCCGAAACCAACCGCCGCAGGGAAAAGCAGCTTGCCTATAATAAATTGCATAATATAACCCCTGAAACCGTTAAGAGTGAGATTTCAGATATCTTAGCCTCAATCTATGAACAGGATTACCTTACAATTCCTGTAAATGACGAACCGGAGCTTACCGGAGACAGCTATATTGACATACCGGAGCTTGAAAAGCTGATGAAAAAAGCCGCCAAGCAGTTGGATTTTGAGCGGGCAGCAAAGTATCGTGATCTTATTGCAAAGTTAAAGAATGAAAAAAAATAAATACATCGTCTTTCTCTTTCCTCATCTAAAGCCTTTTCTTCCCAGAATTACGGTTGCCTTCCTCTTTGTTGTGCTGGCAAAGCTCTCCAATGTGGCTATACCTCTTATTATGAAGAGGATAGTTGATAACTTCGGTTCGGACGCCGCATATTATACCGTTCCCATCGCCCTTATACTTGCTTATGGAGTATTTCGCCTCCTGAACTCCCTCTTTACGGAACTCAGAGGGCTTATATACGCCAAAGTGATCTATACGGCAATTCGCGGAGTGCTCTCAAAGATATTCCGCCACCTTCATGAAATGAGTCTCCGCTTTCATATTGAGAGACAAACCGGGCGTATTACGCGGGATATAGAGAGGGGGGAAAGAAGCGTGATGATTCTGGCAGATTACGCAATATTTTCCATCATCCCTTCCCTGATTGAGTGCCTTTTTGCTTTCGCAATCCTAATTAACGGTTATCATTGGTCGTTTTTTGCCGTTGCCTTCCTTGCGCTGGCTTGCTATGTGGTGTTTACAATGTATATCACTGAATGGAGAACAAAACAGCGCAAACTGATGAACGAATATGAATCAAGGGCTTCCGCCGCCGCTACCGACAGCCTTTTGAACTTTGAAACCGTAAAATATTTTGGGAACGAAGAGTGGGAAGTAAAACGATATGACGACAAACTCGGTATCTGGGGGAAAGTTGCTGTCCGTAATGAACAATCTATCTCCGTTCTGAATTTCGGACAGCAGATTTTTGTAACTCTGGCAGTGGTAATCCTCCTTTGGAAGGCGGCAAGCGGAGTTGCAGACGGAACGTTAAGCATCGGCGACCTTGTTCTGGTGAGCACCTTAATGCTTCAACTCTACGCTCCGCTCCACTTTTTAGGGATAATATATCGGGAGATACGGCAAGCTTTGGCGGATACGGAGCGGCTTGTGGAGCTCTTTGAAAAGGAGCCGGAAATAAAAGACTTGTCTGCGGCTCTCCCCGTTGAAATAAAAGCGGGGGAAGTCCGCTTTGAAGATGTGTCTTTCAGATATAACGATGATCGTGCGATATTGAAACATCTTACATTTACTGTTCCGGCGGGGCGGACGGTGGCGGTGGTCGGGGCGTCCGGCGCGGGAAAATCCACCATAGCAAGGCTCTTATTCCGATTTTATGATGTTACCGGCGGCAGAATAACCGTTGATGGCATGGATATCCGCCTAATACCCCAGAGGAATTTAAGGGAAGCCATAGGGATCGTCCCGCAGGATACCGTCCTTTTTAATGATACTCTCGGCTATAATATATCCTACGGGAAAACAGATGCCTCTGAAGATGAGATCAAAAGGGTAACCCGTTTGGCGCAGCTTTCGGGCTTATTGGAACTTCTGCCGGGCGGATATGACACTGTGGTGGGGGAGCGGGGTCTAAAGCTCTCCGGCGGTGAAAAACAGCGGGTGGCAATAGCACGGGCTCTTTTAAAAAACCCAAAACTCTTTATCTTTGACGAAGCGACCTCGTCCCTCGACTCCGGCGCAGAGAAGGAGATACAAAAGGCGCTGGATGAGATTTCGGTTTCCAACACCACCCTTGTTATCGCCCACAGGCTTTCAACTATTGTAAATGCCGATGAAATAATCGTGCTTGAAAAAGGGGAGATTGCAGAGCGCGGTACACATATGGAACTTCTTGCAAAACCGGGCATATACGCCAAGATGTGGAACTTGCAGCAGGCAGATACCATGGCCGGATTGTAAAACGGTCGCCATTCACATCGGTTCTTTGCGCTGCTGCCCGCGGATTTATTTTATCTGCGCCAAAATCAACTCTAACAATTGTTCGCAACTCATTTGGGCGTTTGAGAGTTCGCATACAGTATTTGCCTCATACCTCTTCCTATATTCATCTATATCCGCCTTCATTATCGCTATATCTTCTTCGGTGGGATTCTCTGCAAAAGGTTCACGCTTCGCCCTTATTGCCCTTAATTCATCCAGTGTCGGTTCTTTGGGCATTACCTTGTCAAATATCGGATCGCGATTAAGGAAACTTTACTTCAAATACATTACATGATACTTGAAGAAAACCACCGCGACTACTACCAAAACCACCCGGATTAGTTTTTTAAATATAACAATAATTATCTTTTCAGCCTGTCTGTCGAAATCCATTGCCATAAGTCTGCCTCCCTTTTATCATTGAAATTCTCAAAAACGACATGAACAGGAAGTTGCCGTAAATACAAAAACCGCCGGAACAAAGAGAAAACCCGAATGAAATGTTATATATTTTCTTGCAATCGCTTAACATACTTATTAAATAACTCTAACTCAATCTTTCCGAAAGAGCAGGCAATGCGAAGCCCCGTATCTGAACGGCATCGGGAAGCCGTTAAAAAAAGATATTATGAAAACGGAGAGATAAAAGAAGAAATGCCCATACCATAAAAAGAGTTGTCCGGTTCTACTCGGACTGGCAAAAAAGTGCAAAATATAGGCGAACTTCCTCCCTTTTTCAAACAATCTGCCAAACAATGCTGATAGGGGTGGGAGGATTCGAACCCCCGAATGCCGAGACCAAAACCCGGTGCCTTGCCAGCTTGGCGACACCCCTGTAGGACGATATATATAGACGCTCAAAATATTATTGTCAATCTTTTTTTGCTTTTTCTCTTGACATAACGGCAGGGGCTCTGTTATAACTCTTAACCTTGCTGTGCCTTCCAAAAATTATGGGCATGGCGTTTACCATAAGGAGAATATCTTTTGAGGACTTACGAAACAGTATTTGTCCTAAGCCCGGAACTTGCGCCCGACGGGGTTTCGGCTCAGGCGGAATTTTACAAGGACAATATCGTCAAAAACGGCGGGGAGATCATCACTTGCGATGAATGGGGAAAACGGGAACTTGCTTATCAGATAGGGGCGTTCCGTGAGGCTTATTATGTTCTTATCCAGTTTAAAGCTGAACCGCGCTATATCAGCGAGCTTGAACGGCGTTATAAGTTTAATGAACTTGTTTTGCGGCACGTTGTGGTGATGATAGACGAGAAACGCTTTAAATTGAAACCCCGCAAAGACCCTGTAAAGAGAGAGCGCCGCCATGAGCGGAAGGTTGAAGAAGATGATCTCTCCTTTGACGAGGTTATGACCAAAGCGGAAGCTCTGGCGGAGAAAAGTGCAAAGGAAGCGATTGCCGGGGCAGCAGAACCTATCGCCCAACCTGTTGTTGAGTCCGTTACTGTTTCGGCAGAATTGACGGAATCATCAGAGCAGGCGGCAACGGAATTGGATAGCACGGAACCCGTTCTTATAAGCGATGCTCCGTCAACTGAAAAAGAAAGCTAGAGGGGGTAATTATGCCTAATTATAACAGAGTTATACTAGCAGGCAATCTCACGAGAGACAATGAATACCGCCTTACTCAAGGCGATACTCTTTCCGTGCTTAGGAACGCCATTGCTGTCAACCGGAAATCCAAAGACAAAGAGGAAACAATGTATATAGATATTGTTCTTTTCGGCAAACAGGCGGAGATCTTTAACTCATACACGTCAAAAGGGCGTCCGGTACTTATCGAAGGGCGTTTAAACCTAAACACTTGGGAGAAGGAAGGGGTAACGCGTTCAAAACACGAGGTAATCGTGGACAATTTTCAATTTTTAGGCAGCAGAGGTGACCAACCCTCCGCTCCGTACAGCGGGGATGCAGGGCGTTTTAACGCTCCAAGCGATACCCCGGACGATGATATGCCATTTTAGGAGAATATATGAATAATCCCGTTAAAAGACGCAACTACAAGAAAAAAGTTTGCAAATTCTGCGTGGATAAGACGGACATTGACTATAAAGACGTCCGTCTATTAAGGCAGTATAGTATTACCGAGCGCGGAAAAGTAAGCTTTATCACAGAGCGAGGGAAGATTGTTCCGCGCCG
>JAITJJ010000080.1 GCA_031278965.1 Deferribacteraceae bacterium | reverse complement strand
TTTCAGCAAACCGAGATCTCCTGCACTGGCTGTCATGGAGACGGGGAGGAGCTTCCCCAAAGCGGCGAGATAGACAACCGCACAACGGCGCTTAGGCAAAACTATGCCAAATCTCCCCCTGCGGACAGCATTCCGCTAACAACAGGAAAAGGGAGGGTTCTCCCAAACGCTTTTAAGCAAAATGGGGGATACCGGCTTTTAACCAAGCGGAACGGCGAATTAAAGGAGATAAAAACCATAAAAGGCACTCCGGAGCATAGAGTTGCGGGGCACGAAAGGCTTGACTGTATCTCCTGCCACTCCAAGGTTACCTTCCGGTGTTACGGCTGCCATATGAGATACGACGAGAGGGAATACGCCGTCAGTGGAGTTACCGGAGAGATGAGCCGCGGCGCTTTCTCGGAGACGGAAGATATCAGATTGTTCTATCCGTTCCCTCTGATGGTAAACTGGTTCGGCAAAATAACCCCTATAACTCGGGGTCAGCAGAGCTATTTTTCCCATATTGATGCGGAAGGGAAGGTCGTAAAAGGAGAGCGTCTTCTTGAATTCAGCGGGGAGAATCAAGAGAACCCTAAATTTGCTCCGTTTTTCGGGCATAATCTGGGGGAAAAAGCCGTTTCCTGCTCTGAATGCCATGGGAATCCGTATTTTTACGGTTTTGGAGAGGGGCTTTTCTCTACGAAGGACGGCGGTGAATTTATATCTCCGCTCATAGACGATGCATCCGGCAAACCGCTTACGGCGTTATATACAATTTCCAGCGGCAGGCTTGTTCCTGCAGAGACGGATTCCGGGAAAAGAGCGAGAGTGTTCACGGGCGAGGAGATTAAAAAGATTATGAACGTAAACCGCTGCATCGTCTGCCACGACAGCCCGAAATATTTTACCGAGAAGAGAGATTATGAAAAAGTTCTTTCTGATTCTGCCCATACTTCTCTTATACGTTGAAGCTGCTGCAGCCGGTTGTCCCTTCACCGGGGATACCGCCGAGAGCGCGCAATGCCTCTCCTGCCACAGCGAAAAGGCGGATTTCTTAAAAGATAATCAGCACGCCGCCAGAGGCGGAAGAGCAGAGTTTATAAAGGAAACCTTTGAAAAGATCGATAAGGATTTCGGAGAGAAAAACTGCGGAGGGCGCCGCGTATCCGCCTGTGCGGACTGCCACCAGAAACCGGAAATTCCGGAAGCGGAGGTTTGCATAAAGTGCCACACCAAGCTGGGGGCGGATTATCTGGGTTACGGAGCGAGGGACTACCATTCGCGCTACCAACGGGGAATCTCCGTCGGAGGGAAGTATTGGATGAAGATGCTCCCCGACATCCATAGAGAGAGCGGAATGGCTTGCGGCGATTGCCATTCAATGCCCGCCGGCAATAAGGCAAAGGGGTGCTTATCGTGCCATTCATACTCCCCTGAAATTTTAGACCACCAGATAGAGAACCATAAAAACTTAAACTGCGAAGCCTGCCACGCCGCTTGGGCGCCTAACGAATACGGCGTCTATTTTATTAAACTTACCGATAAGATTAAAGCTATGCAGTTCGACAAATTAAAGAGGATGGATGAATACGCCGTTTCCGCCTTTTCTGTGCTTAACGAACCTGTCGTCTTAGGCAAAGATGCACAGAACCGCTATACCCCCATCCGTCCGTTAATAACGTTCTTTTCCGATACCGATGGTTCAAGGGAAAACGTGATGCTCTCTGACAAGTGGAAACCGTTTTATCCGCATACTATAAGGCGGGAAACTGTTACCTGCGAAGGCTGCCACAGCAACCGCCGCAAATATCTGCTGGAAAAGGGTGAAGATAGAATCTTTCTTTTGGAAAAGGATGGGCTTCCCATCGGAAGTTTCCATAACAGCAGCTATTTTTCTATAGAGAACGCTTCTTTTGTGACGGAGGAGGAGTATCTGCGCTTTTCGGCAAAGACCCCCGGGTATGCTAAATGGTATATTCAAAAGATAGAACAGATGAAAAACGCCGTAGACAGAAATGCCGAAAGAAGATGACGCTCAAAACCTATAGCAATTTGAGGAGAACAAGATAAATGCGTATAGTATGGAAGAGTGACGAGATAAACTTTGACAACGCAGCCACTACTCCGCCGTTACGGAGCGTGATTAAGGCGGTAA
Organism: Deferribacteraceae bacterium; assembly: GCA_031278965.1. Lineage (GTDB taxonomy): Bacteria > Chrysiogenota > Deferribacteres > Deferribacterales > JAISNW01 > JAISNW01. The sequence continues at coordinate 3,551 of JAITJJ010000080.1, read as the reverse complement.
GGGAATTCGCTCCAATCTACGCGTCCGTTCACAGGGGGAACGGGAAACATTCCCGCTTATCCTCAGAGCTGTATGAAGCCTCCAGATATGAGATAATGGATTTTTTCGGCGCTTCCGCCGAGCAGAATACCCTTATATATCTTAAAAATACTACGGAGGCTATAAATAAACTCTCCAACCGGCTTTCCCGTTCTTCGGGAAAGAAGGATACCGTCATAGCCACCCGTATGGAGCATCACTCCAACGATCTGCCGTGGAGAAGGAATTTCAAAGTTCTCTACGCCGGACTTACTCCGAGCGGGAGGTTGGATCTGGAGGATCTTGAAATCAAACTTAAGGAGAATGCGGGGAGGGTGCGTCTTGTTGCGGTAACGGCTGCTTCCAACGTAACGGGATATGTCAATCCGCTTCATCAGATTGCGGAGATCTCCCACAGATACGGAGCGGAGATCTTTGCCGACTGCGCCCAATACACTGCGCACCTCCCGCTTGATATGAAGGATAGATATGCCTCTGATCATATTGATTATATTGCGTTTTCCTCTCATAAGATGTATGCCCCGTTTGGGATAGGGGTTTTAATCGGACATAGCGGAAGCTTTACCGGCGAACCTGACTGTTCCGGCGGGGGAACGGTTAAATTTGTTACGGAAGGGGATGTGATATGGGATGATCCGCCGCATAACGAGGAAGGCGGAACGCCTAATCTTATTGGGGTAGTTGCGCTTCTTGCGGCGATTAAGAGTTTAAAAACCTTTGGTATGCGCAATATCGGGAACCGCGAGGCGGAGCTTAGCGCTTATGCGTTTGAGAAGTTAAGCGGTATTAAGGGGATAAAGCTTTACTCCGATAGATCGCTTCCCAGAATCGGGGTAATAACTTTTAATCTGAAAGATATCTTTCATGAGGATTTATCAGCCGCTCTGTCAGACAGGGCGGGGATAGCGGTGCGGAGCGGGTGTTTTTGCGCCCAGCCGTATGTCCAAAATCTTTTGAGGCTTTCCGGAGATGAAATTCTTAAGTATAAGCATAAACCTTTGAGCGAAAGACCGGGTATGGTTCGCGTCAGTTTTGGATTTTACAACCGCAAAAAAGAAGTGGATCTCCTCATAGATTCTTTGCAAGAGTTTTTAACAGAGGGATAGAGATGAGAGTTTTGGAATTTTTTAAAATGAAGAGGTGGTCTGGTTTTGTTGCGGGATCGCTTACCGGGATAGCCGCTGCACTTAGCTGCCTTGCCGCTGAGAAGGTAATGGGGGCGTCTGGAGGGTTTGAAAGCTGTGTGAGTATCCTTGTTTCTCTCTTTAACCTTGATATAAGCCGCACGGTGTATTTTATCAGGGTTAAGCCCCCTGTTGCCGACTATCAGACGCTCCAGTTTATAGGGATGATTGCCGGAGCCTTTCTTGCCGCAAAGTTCTCTGGAGATTTTAAGCTCCGCTGGTTTCCAGATAAGGTTTGGCTGCCTCTCTTTGGAGCAAGCAGGGTAAAGAGGTTAACCGCCCTCTTTTTCGGGTGTGTTTTATTGCAGATAGGAGCAAGCATAGCCGGCGGGTGCACAAGCGGACTTGGGATAACGGGGGTATTTCTTTTATCTCCGGCGGGGCTGCTTTTTATAACGGGTGTATTTTCCGCCGGGATAATCACAGCGCTTTTAATATACGGGAGAAAGTATTGACTATGAACTTTATCATACCTGTGTCGGTTGGCTTTCTATTTGGTTTTTCCTTGCAAAAAGCAGGGCTTGGACATTATGACAAAGTTGTAAACCAGTTCCGTTTCAGGGACAACCTTATGATGCAGTTTATGTTTTCCGCCATAAGCGTAGGCGGGATAGTATATTTTGCTTTTTCGGATATAGGGTTCGCGGGTGCGCAGACACTTTATCTTCATAACACCTATATTTTAGGCAATCTTCTTGGCGGAGCGGTATTCGGCGTCGGGATGGCGGTAGCGGGAACCTGTCCGGGGACGATCCTTGCCGGGATAGGGCAGGGGAATCTCGACTATCTCTCCGCCGGGGTGTTGGGCTTTCTTACAGGGGGTTTGATATACGGGATAAACTTCCCTTTCTTTTTATCTCTGACGCAAACGGGTTTTTACGGCAAGATTACGTGGGAGGGGATATCGGGTATAAACCATTGGGCGCTCATCCTGCTCATAGCCGCTCTCTCGGCGGTAGTATATAAGTTCGCCAGCGCTAAAAGGAGGATCAAATCTTAACAATGCGTTTGGATTATTTTAAGCTTACTTTGGTTCTTGTTCTGGCGATGACCGGAACGGCATACGCCTTCCCCCCTATTGAGGTGGCAGACGGGAAACTTCTTAGAATCACATACGAAGGGCAGTTCGGTATTTCCTACAGAGATACCGGCAGCGGACATGATTCTGACGAGGACACCTATGAATTTAATTTCAACCGCAATAGAATTGGTTTTATAGGCACATACAACGAATGGCTCGGATTTTATCTGCAGACGGAATATATTGAACAGAAGACGATAAACATTCTTTCAGTCGATCCGTCAGACAGCAGCAGAAATTTCTATGTCTCAGACGCGTATGTCCGTTTTATGCCGTACGCCTTTTTCAACGTATTTGCCGGTAAACTAAAACACAACCTGACCCGTGAAAACCTTGAATCATGCTTTGAATCGCTCACCATAGACAGGTCGGTGTTCGTTTCAATCCCTTATAAAACAAGCCGTGATATGGGTGTTGCAGTATGGGGGAACTTTCTTAATAACAAACTCCAATACCGTGTGGACGCAATGGACGGGCATGCCGACAGCATCTATGATCCTTCGCCGGCATCAACCTTCCGTTACACAATAAGGCTGCAGGGGTCTTTCCTGAACCCTGAGAAGAATTACGGCTTGGCAGGGACATATCTGGGCGTCAAAGATGTACTTACCATAGGCGCCGCATACCAGTATGAATCTAAAGCAGTTTACGGCGATATACGCAGCAAAGATAAGGTAAAAGATTATTCCGCCTATTCGTTTGACCTCTTTTATGAGCAGACTTTCAAGGATATAGGAACATTTACCTTTTCCGCCGCATATCTGGATATTAGCTTTGACGATGCACATACTTTTGCCGATCCGGGCGTCGGTTCATACGGCTTAAACGGTCAGAAGCACGGCTACTATTTAAAGGTAGGCTATCTTTTGCCGATGGATATAGGACCCGGTACCCTGCAAGTTTTTGCCAGATACGACGACTTCACGTTTGCCAACCTCAATAACGTTGTTACCAATACAGATTTCTATGATCAAGATGTAAAAAGGACGGCGTTTGGTATGAACTACTACCTTTTTAAGCAAGATCTCAAACTGACAGCAGAATATTCGCTGACTGATTTTAATAACGAGGATTCCAACGATCCCAACTATAAGGATTTCAGCAGCTTTGACCTCTTTCTGCAGGTGCGGTTCTAAGTAGTTATTTTCCCATAGAGAACGGCAAAAATCCTGAAATAGATAATAATATAAGATGCTTTTACTCCGATTATATCCGCTCTGATTCACTTATGATAATGTCTCCCGGTG
>JAITJJ010000076.1 GCA_031278965.1 Deferribacteraceae bacterium | reverse complement strand
TTTATTAACACTCCTTTATAAGTCATTATAAACAAGCCATATTTTTAATAGAAAAGAGAATAAAGGTCTTGGATGATAACACAAGCTCTCTCTGTCAAGGTCAAGCCCTTCGGGTTGCTGCGCAAACCTTGACATCGCTGTAGGATTGGCTTAATAGGCTCGTCTTTTCTTTTTCTCTTTTTTCTTTTCAGAAATCTATCCCCCCAAAAAAAATAATTATCTCCGTATACTAAATCCTTTTCGCATTTAATATTACAATCTAGTGTATTATAAGCAATATAAAATTTTTTCTTGTTTTTACCTATCATTGATGTTATAAAAGAATTCCGTAGGTAACCCCTACGGTTTATTATATGTATGCAAAGTTTTATCTCACAGGTTTATTCCAAAGCGGAAGAGGCCGCGCAACGCCATAAATTGAAGGTATACGATGTCACCTTTCGCAGGCAAAGTTCCGGGATGGTGCTGAGAATCACCCTTGACGGCAACGTAACCCTTGACAATTGCGCTGACGTTTCAAAGGCGCTCTCTGACTGGCTTGACGGCATTGATGTTCCCGCCGCCCGATATAACTTGGAGGTTTCCTCATTAGGTATTGACAGACCTCTGAAAAGTGAGGCGGAATTTGCGGCATTCATCGGTAAGGTATGCAAACTTACTGTTAAAACAAAGGGACAGGACGGCAGAAAGAGGTATAAGGGCAGAATAATAAAAGCGGTGGACGGGGAAATAACTTTGTCGTCTGAGGAAGAGGGTTGCAAATTTATCTTATCTATAGAGGATATTGCAAAAGCAAACTTAACTGGGGAATAAACGTTCGGGGAATAAATGTTGGAGATTTTGGGGATGAATAGGGATTTAACGAAGATTGCGGACGAGCTGGGCAGGGATAAGAGCATTACGCGCCAGGCGCTTGCTGAGGCGCTCCATAGCTCATTAGCCGCGGCGGTTACCAGAAAGATAGGAAAATACCTGGAACCGGAGATAGAGGTTGATCTTGACAGGGGGTATTTGAACGTTAAGATCCCCAAAGAGGTCACTGAAACAGATATTTCCAACTGGGACGAGATAACTGTGGAAGAAGCCAAAGAATTTAAAGACGATCCTCAGTTAGGGGATATGGTGATGGTGCCGATAGATATAAAAACTCTCGGTGTGCAGGCTACGCTTGCGGCAAAGCAGCGGCTGCAGGAAAAGTTGAAAGAAGCGGAAAAACAAGCCATCTATGATGAATACAAAAACAAGATCGGAGAGATTGTAAACGGAACAGTTCTAAAGCCCGATCAACACAACACCATAATAAATATAGGCAAAACTGAAGCGATACTCCCCTTTAACGAACAGATTTTCGGTGAGCGCTACGAGCGCGGAAGCCATATACGTGCGGTACTCCTGAAAATCAGCTCCCCCGAGAAAGGGCTTCCTAAACTAATCCTCTCAAGGAGAAGCGAGGAGTTTCTTAAAAAGCTATTTGAAGCGGAGATCCCTGAAGTTTTTGACGGTATTATTCAGATAAAAGCTGTGGCGAGGGAGCCCGGAGACAGGGCGAAAGTGGCGGTTTATTCCATTTCTTCGAATATTGACCCGGTTGGCGCTTGCATCGGGATGAAAGGGGTACGTATAAACGCCATATCTAAAGAGCTGCGGGATGAAAAGATTGATGTGGTCCCTTGGTCAAACGATCCCATAAAGTTTTTATGCAACGCCATAAGCCCTGCAAAAGTTCTTTTGGCTAACGTATTTGAAGATGACAGCACTGTGGAACTTGTTGTGCCGAACGATAACCTCTCCTTAGCCATTGGTAAAAGGGGGCAGAATGTTCGGCTTGCAGCGGCGCTCACAGGGTGGCGGCTTACGGTGTTGGACGATAGCTCTTATCAGGACCTCCGTCATAAACGCATGTTGGAACAAGAGGAAGAGCTTAAAAAGCTGTATGAAATATATAGTCTTGAAAATATTCCGTCTCTGACCCCAGAAATGATCCTTACCTTGCGTAACAATGGGATAGACGATCTGCAAAAACTGTCTGCGGCAAATATCGGAGAGGTAGTCATTTGTTTAGGGATCACGGAAGATGACGCAATTGATCTGGTAAATGCGGCATACGACCATATTGAAGCCAACGCCGATATTGATGAAGACGATATTGATGAAGACGATATTGATGAAGACGAAACCGAAGTAAAAACAGAGGTTTCTGATAGAGAAGCCGAGTAACTGGGGAAGCTTATTATGACAGAATTTAAACTCGCCGATGTTGCAAAAAGACTGAATATTCCTTCTGATGAGATTTTAAGCAAATTTGAGGCAGTTGATATAAATGAAACGGTTACGGCGGATCAACTGCGCAAAGCCGGATACGATCCCAAAAAGATAGTGGGCTTTCGTCAGAAACTTTTGCAGGAACGCTTAAACCGCAAGGGCCAGGCCGGCATAGAGATACGGATCGGCGCTCCGGCTAAAGAGGAGTACGTTAAACCCATCATTTCCAAAAACCCTCAGGACATTCAGATGCGCAAAAGCGCTCTGAATAAGAATATTCAGCAAGTTGACGTTATGCGCCAAACCTCCAGAAAAGTAAAGGCTGAGAGAGTGGAAGGCACGGAGAGCGCTGAAAAAATCTTTTCAAACGAGGCGGAAATTGAGAGTGCAATAGCAGTTGAAAAAGCAAGTAAAGAGATTCCGGCTGATACAGCCATTGAAGAGGTTGGAGTTGCCAAGAATATTACAAAAAGTGACGATACAGAAAAACCTGTAAAAGAAGAAACTCCAATACCGTCTGTGAAAGCGGCAGAAACAGTAAAAGAACCCCCCGTGCGAGGGTGGCAGGCCGCGAGACCGACAGAACAAAGGCCCAGGGGGGATTTCAGAAAGCCTGATAACCGCCCTCAAGACAATAGAAAACAACAGTCAAGACCTCTAAATCAACCCCGGACGGGATATGTCCCAAGAGATTTCGCTGCTAACCGCTCGGACGGGGGAGGCGGACAGCGGACAGATTTTAGGACAGACACAAGAGTTGATTTGCGATCCGACACAAGAAGTGACGGAAAAACATATACCCGCAATGCTCCAAGATTTGACAGACCCCAGACAGGTGCAAGACCGACCGCCGGGAACTACCGTCCCTCAACCCAACAGACGCACACTTCAAGGCCTCCGCAAAGAGGGCAGCCATCCCGCCCTTATGATAACCGCCCCCGCGCGGGCGGGTTGCGTCCCGCAACCGGTTTTACCTCTCCTGAAACAGTAATCCCGAAACGTGATATAAAAAAACCGAGAACAGATTCGTCTTCAACCAAGGAAGACTCTAAAAAACCTAAGATTAAAACTGATTCGTTGAGTTTAAAAGACTTGAATAAAACTATCCACGAAGGGATCAGCGAGCTTGACATAGAAGCGGAAATTGAAGTTGCGGCGGAAGTAGCGGAGGAAAGTGAAGCTGCCGCAGCTGCCGCAGTCAAGCCTTCAAAAACAGAGAAAAAAAATAAAAAGAAACAGGCGGAAAAAGAGTATCCCGCGCCGTTTCAGCACCCTACGTCTATCGTTATCGGAGAGAATGTTACTGTGGCGGAGATGGCAGGCTTGTTGGGCATAAAGGCGGGGGAATTGGTTAAAAAGCTCTTTTCGCTTGGGGTTCTAGCCACCGTGAATCAATCCATAGATGCTGATACGGCGGCTTTGCTTGCCATAGACTATGGGGTGGAGGTTACAAAGAAAGTTATTACGGAAGAAGACTTATTCCCGGTTTTTGAAGATAACCCCGGCGATATGCAGAGAAGACCCCCGGTAGTTACGGTAATGGGGCATGTGGATCACGGGAAAACATCCCTCCTTGACGCTATCCGCTCCACCAGTGTGGCGGAGAAAGAGGCGGGCGGGATCACCCAACATATCGGCGCCTATGAGGTAAACCTTGACGGACGCAAAATAACCTTTCTGGATACCCCCGGCCACGAGGCTTTTACATCTCTTAGAGCAAGGGGGGCGCAGGTAACAGATATAGTAATATTGGTGGTGGCGGCAAACGACGGTGTTATGCCCCAAACAAAGGAAGCTATAGACCATGCCAGTGCCGCGGGTGTTTGCGTTATAGTTGCCATAAATAAAATTGACAGACCCGACGCCAATTCCGAAAAGGTGAAGCGGCAGTTGGCGGAATATGGCATCCTTTCTGAAGAGTGGGGGGGCAAACATCAGTTCCAAGAGATTTCTGCCAAAAAGCGGACAGGGATCAAAGAGCTCCTTGAGCTTGTTCTCCTTGAAGCGGATATGCTGGAGTTGAAAGGGAACCCTAACCGCCCCGCTGAAGCTATCGTTATTGAATCTCAACTTGATAAACAGAGGGGGCCTGTCGCCACAATCCTTGTAAAAAAAGGGACACTCCGCAAAGGCGATACGTTTGTTGTGGGGCGGGAGATTGGCCGGGTGCGCTCTATGTATAACCATTTAAGAGCTGTTCAGAAAGAGGCGGGGATCTCCGCGCCGGTGGAAGTTATGGGATTTTCCGAAGTGCCCGAACCTGGGGACACTCTGGTTGTAACGGATGAAAAAACTGCCAAAGCGATAGCCGATCTCCGTTCAAGTTCCGCTAAAAGTGTTCGGGAAACAACTTCCCCGATAGTGTCGCTCACCGATCTTATGGATAAGATTAAAGAAGGGCGGATAAAAGAGCTTAATATCATTATTAAAGCGGATGTTCAGGGTTCTCTTGAGGCGCTTAAATCCTCTCTCAAAAAACTTTCCAACCAAGAGGTTAAAGTTAATGTGGTTCACGACGCCACAGGAGGGATTACCGAAAGCGATGTAGTGCTTGCGCTTGCATCCAAAGCTATTATAATCGGTTTTAATGTTCGTCCGGATAATAACGCAAAACTTCGGGCGGAGCGGGAAAAGATATCCATAGAGCTCTATTCCGTTATATATAAGGCGATAGAAGATGTTAAACTTGCGTTGGAGGGGCTTTTAACGCCGGAAACTGTGGAACAGGCGGTGGGAAAGGTGGAAGTCCGTCAAGTTTTCAGTGTTCCGAAAATCGGCAGGATTGCCGGAGCATATGTGCTTGAAGGGAGAGTCGCCCGCACATCCAATGTTCGTATAATCAGAGACAATGTGGTGGTTTTTGACGGCAAGATCGGTTCATTAAAACGGTTTGCCGAAGATGTAAAAGAGGTATCAGGGGGTTACGAGTGCGGTCTTTCCGTGGAGAGGTATCAGGATATTAAAGAGAAGGATATTCTTGAGGTATACGAACTGGTTCAGGAAAAGCGCACTTTAAGCGATGTGGCGAAATAGTGAAAAATATCAGAACGAGAAGGGTCGCGGAACTCATTAAACAAGAGGTAGCTTTCATTATAGAACGTGAGGTTAAAGATCCGCGCGTTAAAGATGTTGTCTTGACATATGTCCGCTTAAACGGGGATTTAAGCGAGGCGTTCATCTTTTTTAACAGCTATAATAAAAATAAACTGAAAACTATTGAAGCAGGACTTTCCGCTACAACAGGTTTTATCCGCCGCGTCTTAAAAACAAAAGTCAGTTTAAAGCGCGTTCCCGCCATAACCTTCCTTAGAGATGATACGGAGGATACCGCCCGCAGAACTGAAAATCTTCTGGATCAGATTATGGCGGAGGAGCGTCCTGCCGTCTTAACTTCTGAATAAAGGGGTTTAAACTGAACGGTGTTGTAAATCTCTTTAAAGAGAGAGGGATCACCTCTTTTCAGGCAGCCGCAAAGATAAAGAAACTTTTTAATATTAAAAAGTGCGGTCATACTGGCACCCTTGACCCAATGGCAGAAGGGGTGCTCCCCATATGCCTGGGGTTTGCAACGCGCTTTGCGGGCTATCTGGCCGCTGGAGTAAAGGAGTATACCGCGGATTTTTTGCTGGGGAAAAGTTATAATACCTTTGATATAACGGGAACGCCTATGGCTCAATCGGGGGTGAAACCGACTTATAGCAGGATTGAGGAGATATTGAACTCTTTTGTCGGGGAGCGCCCGTTTATAGTTCCGGCATTCTCCGCTAAAAAGATTGACGGTAAGCGGGCATACGCTCTGGCACGGGAGGGAAAATTGGAGGATGCGGGCGCCGCGGTAATGCGGATTTACTCTGTTAAGCTCTTAAAATACCAATATCCCGCCGGTTCTTTTTCCGTAACCTGCGCCAAAGGAACATATGTCAGAAGTTTGATAAACGCTCTGGGAAAAGAAAGCGGGGCGGAGGCTGCTATGAGCGGACTCGTCCGTACGAGAAGCGGAGAGTTTACTTTGGAAAGCGTCCATAGGTTTGCTGATCTAGAAAAGCTGAAGGAAGAAGGGCGGCTGCGGGATGCGGTGATAGCGGTGGATAGCGCCCTGCCCTTTAAAAAAGGAGTGGTAAGCGATCTTGAGAGAGCAAAAATCGTGCACGGAGCGGTACCCAAAGGCTATATTGATCTCCCCCAACTTAGCCGTGATGAAGAGTATCTGATTATGGACGAAGGCGGAAATATCCTTGCCCTTGCCATAAACTCCGCCCCATATGCAAGGCTAAAAAAAGTATTTGCAAAGTAAACTGCCGAATTATATCCGCAATGGAAGTATCATCTTTATCTATTGCCGGAGTAACTACAGCAACTCTTATTGCAATAAGTTCACTATCACTTTTTCGCATTGCCTGTAGCTTTATTATAATTCCATTTGCGCCTAAAAATATGATGCCGTTTACGGCGGCGGAAACGGCTTTTGACAGAAAATTTAATTCATAAGAATATCGGAAGGGTGCCGGGGAGCGGGGAACTTCCCCCCGGCACCCGTTCCGAGGTGTTTTACAAACCAGACTTCTAACAAGTCAATTATGATTATATTATAGGATAAACAGGGAGTCAACAAAAAAATATAAGAATTTAATAAAATTATAATTATTTAATTTTTTTATCCCTTATATTCTCGCTAAAAAAATAGATACGGTAAAATCTTAAACGTGTTCTCTTGCTAAAAACACCGAAGCCCCGTAAAGTCAGCTCAATAACTTAGTTAATTGCCTATCTGTCATACTATGATTATCTCTTGACGTAATTGGATTTTGGTCTTAGAATTTCACATAGTCCAACGGGGAACTCATGTTGGATATTAATTAACGGAGGAGAGTATGAAAAAGATCATTTTATTTTCAGTAGTTTGCATATTTTCGCTGGCAACTATGGCAATTGCGGTGAACAACGGCGCGGCAGAGATTAATCTGAAAGATACTTGGAAGGTTGAAGGCAAGCAGAAAGCGGTGATTTTTACCCATGCAACCCACCAGACCAACAATCAGTGCATTGAGTGCCATGCTACCGCAGAAGGCGGAAATTTTACTTTGCCGGGAACCATAGCAGGGCAAAACGACGATAATGCGGCTCATAACTTCTGCTGGACATGCCACACTAAAAAGAACAACACCAAAGTTAAAAAGATTTGTACCCGCTGCCATAAAGGGTAGGTCTTTAGGCGGAAACGCCTAAATTTTTTTGGGGAGCGGGATTGCCCCGCCTCCCTTTTTTTGAAATTTATTTTTAGGATCAATCTTTGGGATTATACATCTTTGATCTTTTCGGCACACTTGCATTTGCTGTAAGCGGCGCCCTCATGGGCGTAAAGAAAGGGATGGACGTTTACGGGTGTTTTATGCTTGCCCTTGTGACCGGTGTCGGCGGCGGCACTATTAGGGACATGCTCCTTTCAAATATCCCGTTTATCCTTAATGATGCAAGTTACCTCTTGGTGGTGTTTATTGCCGTCATAGCAGTCTTGCTCTTTAAGTCTCTGGTAGAATCCCTTAACGAGATGCTAGTGGCGGCAGATGCGGTTGGACTTGGGGTGTTTACCTTCATTGGCGCTGCAAAAGGGCTTGAAGCGGGTTTGGGTGTTCACGGGATAATAATAACCGCTCTCCTTACCGCCACCGGCGGGGGGATGTTGCGAGATATCCTTGCCAACGAGGTGCCGGCGGTGCTGACAAGAGAGATTTACGCCTCGGCGTGCATAGTTGGGGGAGGGGTTTTTGTTCTCCTTAATTTTTTGGGGATATCTCTTATAATCAACGCTGTTGCCGTTTCTGTTGCGGTGGCAGGGATAAGGATGTTTACCTATAAAAAGAACTACCACCTTCCTAAATATAGGATTTCTTAGGAGAAAGCTATGGCAAACGATTACAAAGATCTTAGCGGCAGAGTTGAGGAGTTGATACGCCTCTCTTCCACCGACCTCTCCGTCAGTTGGGAGGGTGCTATCCGAAACGCATTGAATAATGAAAGCGTAGGTTCTTCCGCCCAAATAGCTCTTACCGCTATCCTTGAAAATATAGGGCTTGCTCGTCAGAACTCTTATCCTATCTGTCAGGATACCGGTTTTCTAAATATCTATGTGGATTACCCCGCCGGAGGAAGAGAGTCTGACTACACAGAGGCTATTAAAGAAGGGGTTAGGCAGGCAACTGCAAAACAATACCTCCGTCCCAACGCCGTAAACTCCCTTACCGGAAAAAACTCTGAAAATAATATCGGGCTAGGAGCTCCCAATATTACATTTCATCAGTGGGATTCGCCTGATACCCGTATCCGCATCCTTCAGAAAGGGGGCGGGTGTGAAAATTGCAGCGCTCAGTATCGTTTGCCCGATACTCTCTTAGGGGCAGGGAGAGACTTAAAAGGGATTCGCAAAGTTGTTATAGATGCCGCCCTTAAAGCTCAAGGGCAAGGGTGTGCCCCTGGAGTTTTCGGGGTTGCAGTCGGAGGGGATAGAGCCTCATGTGCCAAACTCGCCAAAGAACAGCTTTTCCGCAAATTTGCAGAACGCTCTCAAAATCCAGAGCTTGCAAAACTTGAGGTTCAGCTATTGGATGATATAAATTCCCTTGGAATAGGTCCTATGGGTTTCGGCGGAAAAACCACCGCTCTGGAAGTTTTTACAACCGTTCAGGACAGGCACCCCGCCACATTTTACGTTTCCGTTGCTTATGGGTGCTGGGCATACCGCAATCGCAGCTTGACGATAAAGGGAGAGGAGGTTATCTATGAGTGATGCTTTGATTCGCCTTAAAACACCTATCTCTAAAGAGGAAATACTAAAACTGCGCACGGGGGATAAG
>JAITJJ010000169.1 GCA_031278965.1 Deferribacteraceae bacterium | reverse complement strand
CGGATTTTTTGAAATTATCAATAGCATATGCGCCGGCACCATATTGCGAAGCAGGATATGCGGCTATTGTGCTTCTTCTTGTGCAGCAGGCATTAACGCCTTTCCTATCCCCGCTTTTTTACAAATTTATGCACCGCTTTTAAAAGTCTTGAAAGCTCCAAAGGTTTTGCCAGATGGGAATTCATCCCGCTTGCAACGGCCTTTTCCACATCCTCTTTAAACGCATTGGCAGTTAGGGCTATGATTCCAACCGTTTCAGCGTCTTCGCGATCAAGCCCCCTTATTGCTTTACAAGCCTGATAACCGTCCATGCGGGGCATCTGAACATCCATAAGGATTAGTGAATACTCGTTTACAGCGGAATTTTTAAACTTTTCCACCGCCACATCTCCATCATCGGCTTGATCTATCGTTATCCCTGTGGTTTTAAGCTGCTCTAAAACCACAATCCGGTTTATAATATTATCATCAACTAAGAGAACTTTCATATCCGGCGGAAATGAGATAGCCTCCTCGTCAATCGGTATATATTTCTCTTCGGCTTTATCAAACCAGAGGTCAAAGGTAAAGATACTTCCGGCATCTTTTGCGCTTTTACAGACTATCCCTTCGCCGCCCAAGAGTTTTACTATATTATGGCTTATGGATAAGCCGAGCCCCGTTCCGCCGTATATCCGTCCGATCTGCGCGGAACCCTGCTCAAACGGCTTGAAGAGCATCGCCCGCTCTTCATTGGTCATCCCGATCCCTGTATCAGCCGTTAAGAAGGTAAACTTCGCTCGCTTCTCTTCTTCTTCAACGCATAGGATAGCAAAACTGATACTCTTCCCTTTTGGGGTAAATTTAGCGGCATTCCCCAGCAGATTAAGTAGCACCTGTCTAAGTCTAAGCGGATCGCTTATGAACATATTGTCCCCAAAATCCTCCACATCCACCGTAAACTCCACTCCCTTTTCCTCCGCCCGCTGACGGATAATGGTTTCCACTTCGCCGGCCAGTTCATTCAGGCTGAAAGCCTCCATAGATATATCAATCTTGCCCGCTTCAATCTTTGAAAGGTCAAGAATATCATTTAACAACCCCAAAAGGTGCTGGGAAGAGGCGTTTATCTGGTTAATATGTTCCCTTAGCTCAATCCTTGAATTTTCATTAAAGTTATCTAGCTTCATAGCGGCAATATTTGCCATCCCGATAATGGCGTTCATAGGGGTGCGAATTTCATGGCTCATTCGCGCCAGAAACTCGCTTTTAGCGTTGTTGGCGCTGTTAGCTTCTGCTACAGCCTCTCTCAGTTCTCTTTCTATTCCCCTTAACTGTGTTTCCACTGCCATTCGCACGGAAATATCCCGTCCAACCCCCATTACGCCGCTTACCTCTCCCACGGCGTTTCTGACCGGTGTGCGCACCACTTCCAATATCTCTGAATGTCCGTCTGCAAAAAACATCTCTTCTTCGGAGAAAACATTGTGATCATCTTCAAAAACCGTATTATCATACCCTTTTTCCGCCAACGCTTCCCCTTCCGACAAAAGGTCATCGGCGGTGAGCCCCAATATCTCGGAGGGTTGTTTCCCGAACAGGGATGCGTATCTAGGGTTTACCGCTACATAACGGCGGAATTTATCTTTATACCATATCAGATCAGGGCTTTCCGTGAAAATGGCGTTCAGGATATTCATCTGGCGCTCAAAGCGCTCCTGCCTCAACTGAATCTCGGTAACATCGGCGGTATTTATGATATAGCCGTTGTTGACGCCATCCGTATCATAAAGATAAGAGGCGGACACTTTATAATATTTATTTCCCGGTTCATAGTAGAACACCGCCGATTCTTTAACCTGTTTCAGCGCCTGGATCGGGTCATATCCCGCTGTGCGGGGAAATATAACGGTGTCAGCAAACCTCTTCCCGCAAATTTCCTCAAAACTTTTTCCGATAACTTTTAAGGCGCTCTCGTTGGCGTATACGATAAATTCATTTAAGTCGGTTATTATAAGGGCTTCCGTAACACTCCGCTCCACCGCCTCCGCCATGGTGTTAAAGGATTCCGCCAACTTCCCGATTTCATCTTTTTGGGAGGGTTCAAGGCGGAAATGACGCTCACCGGCTATAAACCTTGATACTCCCAGGATAAGGGTGTTTATACTCCCCGTAAAAACAGATGTAAGGAGTATTGCGGCGATTATCCCTATCGCCGTCATAACAAGAGAGAATACAATTATAGTTCTTGAGGAAGAGAGAGAGCTTTGATTCAAGGAGACTGAGAGCTTTTCCGAGAGTTGGGCAAGTTCATCCTCAATATGGTCATTAGGGTTTTGGGAGATGGAGTAAAGTTCCTCTGATACGGCTTTTAATTCGTTTGCCTGATGAAAGTTGCGGTAAAGATTCGTCGCTGAAATGACAATAAGCGGAGTTATATTTAAAATAACAAAGAGAATAATAAGTTTTGTCCGCAGCTTAAAATTAAATCTTGCGAACAGCTTATCAAGCAAAAATTTTAAATAAAATGCCGCTTTTTCCACAGAAACCTGCTAAAATTAGACTATTTTAAAAAACTGAGGGCGGTTGTCTGCCATCGCCGATAGGGTGCGCTCAATGTATCCTCCTGTAAGAACATATCCGTTCCTTTGGGCGAATTCATGGCAAACCTTTGGCTGCCTTTCAGTGGATTCCTCTCTTCGGCTATGTGAACCGTAACGGGCGCAGATTGCTGCATTCATCCTCTTTCCTATTCTTTTAAATACTTTAAGTATGCTTCCTGATTATTTCTTATGAAATCCGAAATGTCAAATACTATAGCAGTTTTTTATTTCGTATATACATTGTAACTTTAATTGCCCAACGGTAGTATAAGCGTAGGTGTAGGGGCAGAGCAATACTACTACAAAAAAAGACGTTGGAAATAAATTACTGAGCAGGAACGCT
>JAITJJ010000164.1 GCA_031278965.1 Deferribacteraceae bacterium | reverse complement strand
TCTTGCAGAGGCGGAAAAGGTTAACCGGCATTATGCCCAAATCCATTCCGCCCAGCATAATCTTATACAGAGCGCGTCCGTCCTCCTTGAAAATGCTGATGTCATATACTATGTATTTTTTGATTATATAATTGAGGATACGGAAGAAAAACGCCCTTCAAGCGGTGTGACCATGGACGTGATAGATCACACCGGCATGCTTGTGGACGATCCGAACTATTATCAGATAGCTCTGCAGGAGATCGCCGCCTCCTATTCTGCAGAAAAAGCAGAAGAGATCGAAGAGCTTATAGCGGATATAAACGACAGGATGCAAAAGTTGGGAAAGCTCCTTGCGGGAAGAAACTCGGTTGAATTTACCCGTATGAAACAGCATACCGCTATATTGAACTCCCAGACCGGAAACTACATTAAGGCTCTGGAAACAAGTATTCCGCTGAGAAGCGCTTTAAGATCGGCGGAGAATTCCCTTTCAGATCAATTTTCCTCCGCCCTGAACGGGATTAATACTATTATGCTTGACGCTATGTCCGATATGCGGGAGAGTCTTGATCGGGCGGTAAAAGTAACCGTGTTTCTGGCGCTCGCAATAATAGCTTTAGGTATAGGGGCGGTTATATTCCTTAAAACAACAGTTATAAGTAATATCCATAACTTCGGCAACCTTACCAAAGAGCTTACGGAGGGCACCGGAGACCTTACACGTCGGATTAAAATCTCCTCCGGAGATGAACTTGAGGAGTTAGCCCGTCATTTCAACTCTTTTATAGAGAACGTCCGCAATATTGTGCAAAATGTTCACGATTCTTCAGAGCAGGTTGCGGCAGGGAATCAGCAGCTTTATGCCACAGTGGAACATTTAACGGAGATGCTTACAGACAGCACTGGGCAACTCACACTCCTTGTGGACGATTTGGAGCGCGTAAGCGAGATTTCCAGAAATAATGCAGGAAACCTTAAATGGAATTTTGATGTTATTTCAGAAACGATAACCGAAGCCACAGACGGGAGCAAAAGCCTTTCAGACGCCGTATCTCAGATGGAGGCGATAAGCGCGCAGACTGTTTCCCTATCTGAAACAGTCAATGAACTATCTTTATCCATAACTCAGATTAGTAAAATTTTAGCAAATATCAATGAAATAGCCGATCAAACAAATCTTCTGGCGCTAAACGCCGCAATTGAAGCGGCAAGGGCAGGGGCATCCGGCAAAGGGTTCGCAGTGGTGGCGGACGAAGTAAGAAAGCTTGCGGAACGCACCCAAAAATCCACTCTGGAGATAAGGAATATCATCAACACCCTAAGCAGCGCATCCGTTGCCGCCTCCTCCGAGATGAACAGTCAGGCAAAGTTGGTGGCGGAAGGGGTGGAAGCCATGAAACTCACCAATGCGGTCTTTTCAGAGATTAGCTATAAAATGATCTCTTCCGGCAAACAACTTGAAGGTGTAAACAATTCCATCACAGAGGAGCATGAAACCATAACCTCTATCAGCAGCAATATTTCACAAGTATACAACGGTATGAACGAATCCAATATTGCCATATCTGAGATACTGCAAACCGTGGAAACCCTTCAGGAAAGCGCCTCACAGTTAAAAATGCTGGTGGAAAAATTTAAGATATAACTTTATATGTTCAGGAGGCAACGGTGCAGACAACGGCGGAGATTCAGGTTCGCTTCAGTGATTTGGACTGCTATGGGCATGTAAACAATGCTGTTTACCTTTCTTACCTTGAAATAGCGCGGGTTCAACTGATACACGACATGTTCATTGAGGATATGAAGAGAAATATCCAATACCTCCTGGTTCGGGTTGATCTAAGATATATACTCCCCATCACTTTGGAAGATAAAGTTTTTGTACACTGTTGGTTTTCAGAAGTGGGGAAGGCGCGCTTTAAGGCATCCTACTCTCTTCATAACGGAGGGGGAAAAATTTTTGCCGAAGGCTACACCGAGCACGCCCTCTATAACGCCAACACTTCAAGACCTATACGAATCCCAAAGGAGTGGAGTGAATTTGTGGAAACAAAATAACCGGACTTAACTCTGGAAAATAGAAGGGAAAAGATATAGCAGACAGAATAAATAAGGGTTGGAAGGGGAGAGCTTTCTCTGCTGCCCCCTTCCCATGCGGATAAGAGTTATCTTGAATAAGCTCTTTCGCCTCTCTCCCGTTGCTCACGTTCATGAGCTTCACTGACACGGATCTTCCTACCCCCAAAGTCTGTGTCGTTTAGCTCGGAGACGGCTTTTTTTGCCACCGCATCTTCAACTTCCACAAACCCGAAACCACGGGATCTGCCGGTTTCCCTGTCACAGATCACCCTAGCTGAACCAACCTCACCAACACCGGAAAAAAGATCAATCAGATCTTGATCGGCAGTGTTATACGGAAGGTTTCCCACAAATAACCTTTTCATACTATCGCAACTCCTGCAAAACAATTAGCCCCTCAAGGGAACCCTGTAATGTGTATACACACAATATTTGCAATAAGCAAGTATTTTTTTTAAAAATGTAAAAAAAGATAAGTTTTTACCGCCTAACAGTCACGGGCGTTATAAGGTTGGCTTAAACATTCCAATCACCCCTCATTATTAAATTGTAAGGAGAATCAGAATCGCAATCGTTTAACTCCGCTGCCCATAGCGGAGGGGCAATCTGCAACCCTTCCCGCCCCCCGTAAACGCTCTCTAAAAAGAATAGTTTTCCCTTTTTACGGGGAGAGGAATAGAGAATCTGCAAATGTTTAGGTTCCATCCCATGTTTGCGGGATAAAAAAATGGAGTCTGCAAGGCGGTCTGCAACACCGGAAAAAGCGAGCTTGCCGCCGAAGCGGAGATACCTTCCGGCAAATATGAATACATCTTCAAGGCTCATATCCCCGTCAAACCTTGCGGAACGTTTGGAGATATCCGCATTTATAAAGCCTGTTCCCCTCTTTCTATACGGAGGGTTTGTGATTATAAAATCAAGCGGCAAATTAGGCTTATAAAGCCTAATATCTGCATGAACCGGCGCGATCGCCTGCTGCAGGCCGTTTGCCTCTATGCTTTTTAAGAGATGTCCGTATAAGCTCTCTTGAAGTTCAACGCTTACTATCTTTTTTACACCTTTGAGTTTGGCAAGGAGCACAGATATAACGCCGCTACCCGCCCCTATCTCCAAAACCGCATCTTTGCGCTTTACAGACGCAAACCACGCTAAGATGCAAGAATCAACACCGAAACGGAAACCTTTATCCGGCTGGGATATGCGAATATCGCTCCTTATGATATGATCAAAGCTCATTCAAGCCGCTAAACTAAGGCTTAACCAAACCGCTATGAGAGCTCACTCTCCCGCAATAGCTTCACTCCGGAGGCGCTCAACGCCTCCACAGCAGCCTCTGTGTTGTCAAAGCGGAAAACAAGGGTAGCGTTATCCCCGCCCGCAAAGGCATACATATATTCAATATTAAGGCTGTTGATGTTCAGCAGTTCCAAGAGGGCGGCCAAGCCGCCCGCCACATCCGGTATGGATATGGCGACCACTTCATTTTTTCCCACCGTAAAATTGTTCGTTTTCAGAACAG
>JAITJJ010000073.1 GCA_031278965.1 Deferribacteraceae bacterium | reverse complement strand
AAAGATAAGGTAAAACGAATTTTTGAAAAACTGAAAAATTCATAATATAGTATACTATATATTTTAGGTTTTCGTGTCAAGCATCTTTTTTATACTCCTTATTTTTTCCCCATAATAATGATTTAACTTAAAAAACAGACGGTAATATTAAAAAGTTGGCGGATTTTACGGCACGCTCTTTATGAAAATATCCCCCCTGACGAGCTTTGCAAAGAGTGGTGACATATCCCGCTCTTTATGTTAAACTCGCTTCTATGAGGATGGCAAAGTATATTTTGGCGGAAGTTTTCCCCATATTCGTTATGGGCAACCTCTTCTTTCTGTTTATCCTCCTTCTGCAGCAGTTTGTCCAATTGGCGGACATGGTGCTCGTGCGCAATGTAAACCCCGCGGGGCTTATCCTCTCCATCATATTCCTTATTCCGTCCCTTTTTTCCATAACTATCCCCGTAAGCACGCTTTTGGCAGTGCTGCTCGGCTTTAACCGCCTCTCGGCGGACAGCGAGTACATAGCGTTCAAAAGCTGCGGAGCGGGAAAAGCCGCATTTATAATCCCAACCGTTATATTCGGGGCTTTAGCAGCCCTTCTTGCCCTCTTTTTCAGCACAATCCTTCTGGCAAAAGGGAGCAAACTTGCGGTTGCCAATATCAACTCTCTGCTAGAGAATATCTCTATCAACGATCTGCGGGAGAAGGAGATGTATTCGGAGCTTAAAGGGATGATACTATATGCCGGCAGAAAGATTGATTCTTCCAATTTTGAAAACCTTATCCTTATAAACACAGAAGACAATACCATAATATCCGCCAGGAAGGCATCCATAATTCCAAACCAGAACTCCATATTGCTGCAGTTTGACGGGGGGCTTTATACCATTCAGAAGGATCGCCGCTTCACCAATATTGAGTTTGAGCGGATGCTTGTAAACCTTCCTATGCATATAGAAGTTCAAGCTCTCCCTTCCAGTGAAAGATTTATGAGTATGGGGGAATTGAGAAAGGGGTTCGGGGAGAACCTTAGATACCGCTACGAATATTACAAACGCTTTTTTATGCCTCTCTCCTCTGTTGCATTGGCGCTTCTCGGTCTTTCGCTGGGGGTTTTTTTAAGCCGCTCGGGGCAGTCTCTGGGGATATTTATATCCTGCGCGGTGGCGCTTATTTTCAACGGGATGTATCTCGGCGGGGAAACTTTAGCGGAGCAAGGCGGTATCCCCCCGTTTTTATTGGCGATGCTGCCGGTTGCTCTCCTCACCGCCGCCCTTATCCCTGCCCTTAAAAAAGCTCTGTGAAATATCTCATCACGAAATTTCGCACAGTTCAGGCGTTTCTTGTATTTGCGGTGATATTCGCCGTCCTCTGGAAATTTTTCCCAATCTTGGGATATATATTTATAACGGCTGCTTTTTTCCTCACGTTTTCTCCCAAAAAAGCGATGATTATTGCCGCTCTCTTTCTCATCTTTGAATTTATCCTTGCCCACACCGCCTTTGTTCTTGCGGAGGATTACATCGGCGATAACAAGGTTCTCCGCACTACAAAAGGGATAATGAGGGATGTAACCGCAAAAACAGGCGAGCTTCTTGCGGGGAAGTTTAAAACCGAGAGGCGGGAACGTATATTTTCTATGAGGCGCTACACCCCAGATGGGGAGTTAAAACGTTTCCGCGTGCCGATTATCTCGCCCCTCCTTGAAAAACGCATAAGGCATACAGAGGCACTTTATTACGGCTCCGGCACTATAATCAGCACAACTTCGGCGCATATATTCGCAGTGCGCTCCCATATCGGCGATGAGCTTTCTGACAAATATGCGGTGACCGGACTTTATCACCTTCTTGCCATGTCGGGTTTCCATGTGCTTATATTTTCCGGCGGGATATTTTTGCTGTTCTCCTTTCTTCCAAGAAAGGTGCGGGTGATCCCTGCCCTGATTATCCTTCCGCTTTTAATCCCCCTCTCCGGTTTCACAATAACCGTTATTAGAGCAGTGATATTCTGTTGGGCTGCGTTTTTGGCATGGTTTTTGGACTTAAAACTCTTGCGCCTCCCCTTTGTGGCATTTATCGCCGCGTGGCTGCTTATATTGATGCCGGAGAATCTGTTTTCCATCTCTTTCCTCCTCTCATTCTGGGCTGTCTTTGGGATAGCGGCTCTGACAAAAAAAGAGTTCCCGCCGCTATTTGCCGCTGTTATGGTGGGGGTAGCGGCAACTGTATTTACCCTCCCCATACAGTTATATTTTTTTGGGGTCTCCAATATAATGTCGGTTATCACTACGGTTTTAATTACTCCTGTCATATGGATGCAGATGATATTGGGGATATTATCCATATTCTTTGCCGGCATAATGATTCCGCCCCTTATTGTCATAGAACGTCTTAACGCCTGGCTTATTGATCTGATGTATAATATCAGCTTCCCTTTTCTCTATATTTCCAACCCCCCGGTGCTCTTCCTGATAGTCACAGGCGTTGCGGCGTTTATCCTATGTTTTACGAAGTTCCGCTACCTCTCTGCCGCGCTCCTTCTTCTCCCGCTTTTACCGATATACCCTAAAAATATTATAATATTTCCCGACCTCCCTTCGTCTCAGAAAGGGTATATCTTATCCTATGGAGATAAAAGCGAGATATTTTTTCAGGGAATGCACTCTTCCTTTGTCCGCAGGATGCTCCCTGCGGCCGCAAAGCTGGGGATTAGGAATTTTGATTACGGCAGCATCAGAATCTTTGACGGGAAAAACCTATATATAAAGATAAAAGACGCCGGCAACCGCACGGGGATTGTCTGTGTGAACAGTGATGACGGCTGCCCCTACGTCTATTTTACCCGCTCCAACTCACTGAAGCCCCCGTTAAGGGACGAAACAAAAAACTATATTATCTATAAGAATAAAGCTGTGGACGAGCGGATTATCCTCCTCTCCGAAACAGGTGAAAAGATAATCAATTTGGAAAAAGCAACTGCACCCTGACACCTGAAGGCAGCTGATAAGACATTGCTTAAGATTTAATCTTTAAAAAATCCGCGCGGATCCTCTTTCTCCCGCTGCGGCGGAACATCACATCCGCAATGGGGATTGGAGTTTCTTTGCCGAGATCTATTATAAACCCTTCGCCAAAGGTTTCATGAAACACCGGTATCCCTGTCTCAAGCATTCCTTCCCTCATCTCTCTTATAAATCTTGAGGGGTTCATTTTCAGTCTGCTCCCGTGCATTATGCGGCTTTGGGCGCAGGCTACGGTTAAGTAAGTTTTAGCCCTCGTTATGGCTACATAGCAGAGGCGGCGTTCTTCCTCAAGCTCTGTTTCTCCGTTTCTGAGGGAACCTATGGGAAATATCCCCTCCTCTGCACCCGCGATATAAACAGAATCAAATTCCAACCCCTTGGCGGAGTGGATAGTCATAAGGCTTACCGCTCCAAGCACCGTCTTTTCATCTTCCGATGATGTTAGAGACGAAGCTGCAAGAAAATCCGAGAGAGGCGCATCCGGATACTGCTCTTCAAAGCCGGCGGCGGCGTTTATCAACTCTAAAATATTATCTTCCCGCTCTCTCGCCTCTTCTCTTTCTTCTGTTGCAAAGAGGTATTCTTGGTATTTTGTCTCCCTTATTGCTGCCGAGACTTTATCTGTGATAGTTGCAGCAGAGTTTACAGTTAAAATTATATTTAAAAAGAGGTTTATCCCCATAGCCTGCCTTTTTGGAGCGGTAAAGGCAACCTGAGAGGCGGCAGTAAGAAAATCAACCCTTTCGCTTTCGGCATAAAATTTTATCTTATCTATAAGTTGGTCGCCCACCCCCCGAGGCGGGGTTTTAATACTCCTTACAAAACTTATTTCATCAAACGGATTGCCCAAAACCCGCAGATATGAGAGAATATCCTTAATCTCCCTGCGCTGATAAAAACCTACCCCTCCCACCACCTTATAGGGGATACTCTCCCTTTTAAGGGCTATTTCAAAGTTGCGGGATTGGGCGTTCGTTCTGTATAAAACCGCCATATCCGAGAGATTGCGCCCCGCAATATACCATTCATAAGCCTTTTCCGCTAAAAAATCCGCTTCCTCTTTCTCGCTTTTAAAATTCCTGAAAGTTACCTCTCCCTTCTCACTCCGTTCCGCTTTAAGCAATTTGCCGCGCCGAGAAAAGTTATAGCCGATGAGGTTGTTTGCCAAAGACAATATCTTTTCAGTGCTGCGGTAATTCTGAGTCAGTTTAATCTCCCGCACATTTTCAAAGTGCTTCTCAAAATTAAGGATATTTGAGATTTCCGCCCCCCTGAAGGCATATATGGACTGATCATCGTCTCCGACCACGCAGAGGTTGCCGTTTGCACCTGCCAAAATTTTTAAGAAAGCAAACTGAACGGCGTTGGTATCCTGATATTCGTCCACAAGTATATACTCGCAGCTCTTTTTATACTCTTCCAAAACTTCAGGGCTTCTGAGCAAAATACGGAGACAGTAAGCAAGCATATCATCAAAATCAATGAGCCGCTGATCTAACAGGGCTTTTGAATAACCGTCAAATATATCCCAAAATCTCTCGCCAAAATCTCTGTCAGAAGGATCGCCCTCTTCTATGTAACGCATACTGTTTTTATACGAACTTATGGCGTGCATATACTTTTTCGGGGAAAAGAGTTTAGAATCTAAATTAAGCTCTTTTATTACCTGCCTTACAAGGGAGAGTCGATCGTCTTTTTCTATCACAGAAAAACCGTTTTTATACGGCGTATATTGAATATAGCGTTTAAGGAAAGCGAGCGCCGTGCTATGGAACGTTCCGGCGCGGACATAGTGTGAAATGCCGATAAGGGAGTGAACACGGCTTCTCATCTCCCCCGCCGCTCTGTTGGTAAAGGTGACGGCAAGGATCTTCCCCGGAAATATCTTTTTTACATTAACCAGATAGGCGATTCTATAAGTTATAACCCTCGTTTTGCCCGAACCTGCCCCTGCCAGAACCAGAAGGGGACCCTCCGTATGCTCCACCGCCTCCCTTTGGGAGGGGTTAAGCTCTTCCAAGTAATTCATCTGACGCGGAGAATATCAGTAAAGGATATAGGTAAACCCCTTCCGATCGCTCAAAGGAGCGGAACTGCAAGATTTAAAATTTTTTGCTCCGCTTCCGGGAGTTGATTTATTGCGTGCAAAGCCGTTTGTGGTGTTGTCATCGTCCATAATCTTTTCAAAATAGCATGAAAAACGCTCGGAAACATCTTTAGAAAGGCAAACATGCTTGCCGCTGTGATCCTCTGTAACCAAACTATGTTCATCTGCTCCCCTATCCCCTCTATTGCAGCTCACCAAATCCCACTTCACATCCGGGCGGCGGTATATATACATGGCTTCTTCTGTCAGAAGTCCTTTGGAGATCAAGAGCCTGTCCTCATCATACCTTCCTTGCTCCCATTTTGCTGACGTAATATTGTCAAGAGTGGAATTATCAGGAATCACACCTTCGTTATCCATAGCGATGTTGCTTAATGCGGAACGGATCATCTCTATATTTTTCATGGAAGAACGGAGTTTGGAGTTCTCATATATCGTCTGCCCTTTGAATATCATAGATACCACTATTCCGACTATTACGATAACAATGGCTAATTCCACCAAAGTAAACCCTTTTTTCATAATACAACTCCTGCCTGCAGAGAACGAATCTATTTATATTTTAAACGAATTTCCCCGCAATTTCAAATAAAATAATCAAGATTAAGGGACTTGTCCTGCCGTTGCAGTCTGGAAGAGGATTCTCTTTTGCAGATTAGGGTCAGCCATCTTTTGTTGCAGATGAGGAGTGCTGTTAAAGGCTTCTATCGTATAGAATTCATATTCTATCAGGTTATGGGATGCCCCTGCATCCGCTTGCTAAGCGTAGGCTTTAGGCGGAATTACTCTGTGTATCATTGATTGAATGCTGGCGAAAAAATCTTTAAGGAAGTGTTAAATAAAAGGCACAATTTTTTCAATAATCATTTTTGTCATCAGTTTTTGCCCAAAATTTGCAAAAATTGACTCAGTTTTGAAGATAAAGATATTAATGAAGAAATTTATCTACAGACTGCCAGAAAAAACTAATCTCCAAAAAGAGCAGAAAATAAGGCTTAAGGATAGCTTTCACCCTATTTTACTGCAAAACTCAGGAGATAGCATTCTTGACTGCCTTTTCGCTTTTACAATTCTTACGTCCTGCAATAAAGACACCTCTGCACGTTTGTAATAACGGGATTATATCATAAATAGAAGTAAATTCCATTATATTTGCCCCATTCTAAATACCTAAATTTTCCCCTACTAATATTACTTTTATCCGTCTCGCGGGCTTACAAAGTCTGATAGTTACAAAATAGTTACATACTGTGTCTGGAGTAACACAGTTGGCGCAACTTCCAGTTTTGTTACATGGTGTGGCAATGCTGGGAAAACGTTGTATATTCACCGGCGCAGCGATAGTTCTTGCCCGTATCATTGCATCCTCAACGGTTTTTACTACTTTGTTAATTCCTGCCACTACAATCACCTGTTTCGGCCCAAAAATCATCGCTGCAGTCCTGTTGCCATAATTGTCAATATTTACAAGTTGTCCATCTTCACTTATGGCATTACTGCTGCAGAGAAAAGTGTCGCATAATAAAGCCTTGCGCATCAGTTCCATCCGTTCTTCAGAATCGAGCGGAGCTTTGTCCCTGTCAATTAAATTGAAGCCTTCTTTTGCCAGTCGTTCCTGAATACCTAATCCTACAATAGTCATAGAACCGCCCCAGGAAACCAAATGTTCCTTTGGAATAAGAGATACAACCATATCGGTCGCTCCCAGCAGATCATCAAGATACCATGCATCGAAATAGCGCTTTTTCAGCGCATCGACTACTCTGGGTCCAAGTTTTGAATTTCTCAGTTCATATGCTGTTTCCATGATAAATCTGCCTCCTAATATTCTATATCCACTATATATTCTACTCATATCTTCGCTTATTGTCAATCACATTTATCCTTAAATAACCGATCCGATTTCTTATGCTCTGATATTTAATCAGTGCTTCCCTAACTTCAACGGACGATCACGATCTCCGGGGGACAGCCCAAAAAAACTATTTTTTCCCGTTGAATAACTTCATCTTTTACGCTACAAATAGATAAGAGGAATTTTCCCCCCATATTCAATCTTTTAGATATTGGATAGCGGGCGGAGGAGCTATTATGAGCGTTAAATTAGGCGTAAACATTGACCATGTGGCCACTCTCCGCAATGCGCGGGGAGGGATGGAACCCGAACCTGTTCTTGCCGCAGCTATGGCGGAGTTAGGCGGTGCTGACGCCATTACCATACACCTTAGGGAAGACCGCCGGCATATCAGAGAGCGGGATGTAATGCTTATCCGCGGAACATCCAAACTTCCGCTGAATTTGGAAATGGCGTGTGCGGATGAGATAATAGATATTGCGGTGAAAGCAAAGCCGAATATGTGCACCCTTGTGCCTGAAAAGAGAGAGGAACTTACCACTGAGGGCGGGCTTGATGCCATCGCTAATTTTAATACTTTGGAACGCACGCTAAAAAACCTTACAGATGCCGGAATTGAGGTTTCTGTCTTTGTTGATCCGGACAGGGAGCAGATATTGCACTGCAGCAGGGCAGGAGCAAAATATATAGAGCTTCATACAGGGAGTTACGCCAACTCCGCTCTTGGCCATGAAAGCTCTTACTGGGAGGAGGACAAGCCCTACACTCCAAACGGCGAACTCACAAAACTTACCTTGGCGGCAGAATATGCGCAGGAGTTGGGGCTTATTGTAAATGCGGGGCACGGCTTGAACTATCAGAATACGGGGGAGGTTGCCCGCATTAAGGGGATGAATGAACTGAATATCGGACACTCCATAATAACGAGAGCAGTCTTTGTCGGGCTTGTTCAGGCGGTGAAAGATATGAAAGAGGTTATAAATCGGTGCTCGGCTGCGATATAGCGGACATTTTCCGCATTAAAAAGAGCTGTGAAAAGCATGGCCAGGCTTTCTTGGATAAAATATTAACCCCCGCGGAACAAGAGGTTTATCGTAAACGCAAAAGATCCCCTTCTTTCCTTGCCGGTAGGTTTGCCGCCAAAGAGGCGGTTTCAAAAGCGCTTGGCACAGGAATAGGTAAAATCGGCTTTAAAGATATTGAGATTCTGCCGAATGATAAGGGGCAGCCGTCTCTAACCGTCAGCGGGTATAGTTTTTCCAAGTGCGAAATTTCCATATCCCATTCAAGGGATTACGCCATTGCGGTATGTTTTTTAGAGATAAATCAGACTGTCGAAAAAGTGTAAGATAGCGATTTGTACAGAATATGATGATGTGAACCAATAAAGCAAAAAATCCGGGCGAATGAACACAGATTCTTTAAATTTTTCATTCGTGAATTAAACAAGGGCTTTACAGAAAATATTCCGGCTGGTTATTGGAATCCTTAAAAAATTCGCGGTATACCTTCCGCCTTATTAAGGCGAAGTCGTCGCTTGTTCTGTCCCTCGGCCTTGCCATATCAACCTTAATATCCTGCCTTATCTCCCCCGGCCTGCTGGAAAGCACCACAACCCTGTCCCCCAGATAAACCGCCTCGTCTATATCGTGAGTCACCAAAATCATAGTGGTTTTTTCCTGCTCCCATATACGCAGTATCTCTTTCTGCATATTTATCCGCGTCAGAGCGTCCAGAGCGCCTAAAGGTTCATCAAGCAAGAGGAGGGCGGGGCGGTTGACAAGCGCCCGCGCAATGCTGACCCGCTGCTGCATACCACCGGAAAGTTGACCGGAGAACGCTTTCTCAAAGCCTTCAAGCCCCACAAGTTTTATATGATCTACCACTATCTTTGCCTTTTCTTTGCGGGGAAGCCTCTTTGCTATCCCAAAGGATATATTCCCCTTAACGGTAAGCCAAGGGCAGAGTCTAGCCTCTTGAAAAACCATTCCGCACTCCACAGATGGATTAACCACTTTGCGGCTGCCGATAAATATATCGCCGGTGGTTGGTTTTTCAAGTCCCACCAACATTTTAAGCAATGTGCTCTTCCCGCACCCGCTTGCGCCCACTATGCAGACAAATTCTCCGCTTTTTACTTCCAGATCAATCTCTTTGAGAACATCTATCCGCTCTCCGTTGATATGAAACTCTTTGTTGACACCCTTAATCCTAACATCCGCCAGATTAGACATCTCCCCTCCGATCTAATACCACTTCAGAAGCTTCCTTTGCAAAAACCTTATTGCGGAATCTATGATCAAGCCGAAAATCCCGATGGCAAGCATCCCTATCATCACCCCGTCAGGTTGGGAAAGCTCTCTTGCAAAGGTAATCATATAGCCTATCCCTTCGTGAGAGGCGATCATCTCCGCTGCCACCACACACGACCAAGAAACACCCATCCCCAGTCTAAACCCGGTAAATATGGACGGGAAAGCAGACGGGAGTACAACTTTTATCAACTTTTCAAAGCTGTTCTTTTCAAGAATATCCGCAACTTCCAACAGCTTGCTGTCAGCAGAGCGGATCCCATGAATGGTGTTCAGGAGTGTAGGCCAGAACCCGCCCAACGCAATGACAGCGATCTTTGACGGCTCCCCTATGCCAAGCCAGAGGATAAGCAGAGGGATCCATGCAATCATTGGAATCGGGCGCAGAACCTCTACCAGAGAACTTAAAAGATTGTTCACTATCCGGGATAAACCCATGATTATCCCTACGATTATTCCGGAAGTTGTTCCTATTAAAAACCCTTTTATAACCCTTTCAAAGCTGATTGTTAAACTGCTTACAAGCTTGCCGTTGGAGATAAGGCGCAAAAGGGTATCCCATGTTCTTTCAGGAGACGGGAGCACCGCCGGACTAAAAACCTCATAACGGCACACAATATCCCATAGGAGGAGGACGCCAACTAGAGGGGCGGTTTTCAGCGCCAACCGGAAGAGAACGCCCACAATCTTCCTTTTCATTGCAGAGCTTATTCCGCAACGCTTGCCAGACGGTCAAGGTGTATATACAAGGGGTGTTTGGCTGTTTCTTCCGCTCTGCGCACGGGATAACTTTCATCCGTTACCTCTTCCGCATCTATATAATAGACGGTGGCAAGA
>JAITJJ010000068.1 GCA_031278965.1 Deferribacteraceae bacterium | reverse complement strand
GCAAAAACCTCATCAAAAAAACCTTTCTGATAGGCGACAAATACCTGTGCATTCCAAGTAGCCCAAATGAAGTTGGCAACCCGAATCGTTCTCTTTTCACTCTCGACAGCGGTCTTGCTCTTTTTAGTGCAGCCGGAAAAAATCGCTGATGCAATTATTAAAATTGCAAGCAAACTAAACAAAAACCTTTTCATACTCTCTCCAAATTATTTGTAATTCCTGATAACATCGTTTATAAGGGTGCCGTCAATGTGGGCGTCAAGGTCGTCTATCTTGGTATGTATGAGACCTTTGTCTGTGAGGAATTTACAGGTATAGCGAAGCTGCTCATATTCCTTATCAGAGATACCGAGAAAAATATCAGCTCCCTGATTGTTAAGGCGAGCCCCTTCCGTACTGATACCATAGAAATCTCCCAGAATTTCGTAGGATTCTTCTCTGTTTTTATCAATCCATAACTGTGCCCTATAGATTGCTTTTAAAAACTTTTGCACCAGCTCTGTATTTTTTTGCAGAAAATCGGTATTAGCTACAATAAAAGCGTATGCGGGATAGTTTTCAAATGTTGCTATATGTTTTCCCAGCCCTTGTTTCCTCGCTTGATCTATCAAGAGAGCCTGAATTGGTATATATGCGTCTATATCGCCCCGTGATAAGGCTGAAATCCCATCATTTCCGGCAGATATATTCATAAGCCCTACATCTTCTTCTGCTATCCCGACATCGCTTAATATGCCCAGCAAAGATTTATGAACATAGGTGCCGGTATAAACCCCTATTTTTTTATTCTTTAAATCTTCCACTCCATTGATTGGGGAGTTGTCAGACACTATAACCCCGATATTTTTCCCCTGTGCAGATGTGGGGGATACCACCGTAATTTTTAAGCCGTTTCCTATTCCTGCTATGATAGGCTGATCGCCTATCCCGTTTACAATATCAAGCTCTCCTGCGGCAAACGCTTCATTGGCGGCGGGACCGTTCACAAAACTGAAAAAATCTATCTTTATATTCTCCCCTGCAAATGCTTCATCAAAAAAACCTTTTTTATAAGCAATCGGAATCTGTGCGCTCCAAGTGTTTGCTGGGAAGTAACCTATTTTAACGGTAATATCTTGAGTTTTATCTTTCTTTGTACAGCCGAAAATTATTAATGAAAGTATCGCCAATAATATCATGGTTCTCTTTAGACTGAATACTTTTTCGGTTCTGAACTCAATCATCTTTTTCAGCCCCCTTACAAAATGCATATAAAACTGCTAGGTTTAATATGTCAATGTGGTATGCTACCATTAACTCCGTGATGATCAAGGTAAAAAAGGTTATATTTCTGGCTTTTGCGAAATAAAAAATGTAAGGATTTTTTCAGTCAAAAATATTTTTGTAAAGATTGTAAAGGGAAAAGAAAGGACGCTTCTGTTTTATAACACCGTTGCACATGCTGCGAAATGAGTGCAAAGAGCAAGATATTTGAAAGGCTTCACATATTTCAATCAGTCTGAGGAGTTCGTCTTTTTATTCAGTCCGGCGGATGTTCGGCAATATTATACGGAATTCCGTGAATTCCCCCACTTTGCTTTCTACGCTTATCTCTCCGCCGTGCTCTTCTATAATCTTTTTTACTATCGCAAGTCCAAGCCCTGTCCCCCCGGGCTTTTGGCTGAAATACGGGACAAAGATTCTTGCTATATCCTCATCTCTGATCCCCTCCCCGTTATCGCGAACGGTAATAAGCACTTCCTTTTTTTCACTGTCAGCAGAGAGATAGACTGCCCGAATTTCCACCTCTCCGTTATTCTCTCCTATGGCTTGCAAAGCATTTTGCAAAAGGTTTACAAATGCGCGCTTCAGTTGGCTGGGATTGCCGTCTATAGTCAACTCCTCGGGTATATCTATATTTATAGTTATCCGCCTGTCAACTCTAAGTTGAAGTTCTGCCGCCTGCTCAACCAACTTTTTAAGTCTTATCTCAGTTTTCTCTGTTGAAATCGGACGGGCGTAAAGGTTAAACTCCTCCACTAGGGTGAGAAGCTCTTCGGTTTCGTTTATAATGGTTTGCATGCTCTTATCCACAAGCTCTCTTGCGGAGGGCGAAGCGATCTCCTGCGAGCGTTTGCGGACCCTCTCGGCGGTAAGTTTAATCGGGGTAAGGGGATTTTTTATCTCGTGGGCTATGCGGGTTGCCACCTCTTTCCATAGGGTTATCCGCTGAAAGTTTACAATATGGGTGATCTCATCTATAACCAACAGCACATTCTCCACGAATCCATCTTCATCAAAGAGTTTGTTTAAGTGCGCGGTAAAAACCTTTTCTTCTCCGTCTATGGAGAGTTCAAATTGATAAAACTTCTCTTCCTCGTTTCCGAAAATGAATTCGGTCAACCCGAGTGCGGTTTTATCCATCTTCATTAAGGCGGTTTCAGCAAGGGCGTTAGCCTTTAAGATGTTTAAGAATTTATCGTATAAAACGATGCCGGAGTCCACATTTTGATATATGGTGTCAATATTGCGCTTATCCTTTGAAATCTGCTCAAATGCTGAAGCCAGGTCTTTATTCTTTTTATTAAGCTCATTGGTTCTCTCTCTTAATTTCCCCGCCATATCGTTAAAAGAGCGGGACAGTTGGGTCAGTTCATCACTTCCGGTTACCTCCACGGCGATGTCAAGGTTTCCGGCAGATAACTCTTCAGAAGCTTTTGCAAGCTCTTTAAGGGGTATGGTTACGCTACGCATAAATATCCTGCTTCCCCACATCCCGCCGAAGGCGATTAAAATAGCAACCAAGGTTACAAAAACGGAAAAGCTGTTGCGCATAGGATAGGAATAAAAACGCATCTCCCGCCATGTTCCGCTTGCTGCCTGCATGGTTTCAGAATTTTTTGAGATATTGTCAGAAACTGTTTTTAGAGTGAAAAGCGCCCCTATAACCTCGCCGGATCCAGATTTTATAGGAGTTGCACACCAATAAAAAGAGATATCCCCCGTCCGCCGATAATCCGCTCTCACTGCGCCCGACAGAACGGCAGACAGAACAAGGGGATCTATAAAACCAAATAAGTCGGCGCTGACATTCTGCTGAACATATAGAGGGGCGGTTTTGGAATAGACTGCCGTTCCGTTAAAGATTCGCCGGTCAATATATTCACGGGTAAGCCTTCTTACCCGCTCGCTGCGGATATTTTCCCCATATTTGTCCTGTATAAGATATGCCAAGTATTCGCTCTGCACTGTGATGCTCTGGAAGGATTCATCCATATGCCCTTTATATAAGTTGATGGCGCTCTGCATGATCCTGTCCACATTCTGATCAAACCAGCGGTCTATCCCTCCCCGCACTGCATAAATTGATATAACGTATATAAGAAACACGGGCACAAGCACAATAACCATAGAGTATACTATTAATTTTGTCTGGAGGCGGGCACCGAAAACGTTCTCACGGCGGTCTGTCATGAGGCGGGCAATATCGCGCACAAAGATGATTATGAGCACGAGCACAAGGATTATATTGATGTTTAACATCAATAGGCTGGATATGTTGGAATACCAAGGATATGCGGAGTGGGTGATATTTTTTCCCAAGATTATGTCCGCTGTGATCACTATCACAAAATATAGGGAGAAACGCAGAGTCCGCCTGCGTCTGGATTCCTTTGATGATCCAGTGAAAAACCGCGCCGCCCTGTAAAAGTATTCCGATAGCTTTTCCATAAGACTATATAGACTCTTGCAGATAAAATTGCAAGCCCGCTCATAGCAAGGGTGTTTAATGCGGGCGCACAGCGCCCTGCATTGGGAAACCTTCCTGTATATGGGGATTTTCTCTGATGATTGCGTCTTAACATATCAGAACTTGGGTTTCTCGCTTTATCAGATCACATCATTATGCTCCATACAGGACCTAGCCCACTTTTTATTGAATTTTTACTTGCCTTATCTCCTTTTAGCTCTATAATCCCTCCAAATGCTAATTACCCTTGCAGTGCTTTTTATATCTGTAGTGCTCTTTGTTCACGGGCGTATCCGTTCAGACTTAGTAGCGGTATGCGCCCTGCTTGCGCTTGTATTAACGGGCATCCTTACCCCTTCTGAAGCCTTTAAGAGCTTTTCCGATCCAGTAATTTTAATGATGGCGGGACTTTTCATAATAGGCAGCGGAATCCTCCGCACCGGACTTGCGGCGCTTGTCAGCGCCAAAATGCTCGCCCTTGCAAAAAAAAGCGAGATAAGGCTGCTATTCCTTGTTATTATTGTCACCACCTTTATCGGAGCTTTTATAAGCAACTCCGGAACCGTTGCCCTTATGCTCCCCATAGTGATAAGTATGACCATGAACGCTGATATAAACCCCCGCAAACTCTTGCTTCCCCTCTCCTATGCGTCAACTTTGGGGGGAATGTTCACCCTGATCGGCACCACGCCGAACCTTGTTATAGCAGGCGTTCTTGCGGACGGCGGGTATCACGGCATAAAGTTTTTTTCTTTTGCTCCGGTGGGGTGCGTCACTTTTGCGGTGGGAGCTTTGGGCATCTGGCTTTTATCAAAGATATTTCTGTCAGACAAAGTGAGCTCATCTTCCAAGCCTCACTCCAAGAGCTTATCAGAACTCGCTGGGGAGTATATGATCTTAGCCAACACCACCTTTGCAATCCTGAAACCGGGCTCCCGCCTTGCGGACAACCTTTTAAAAAATCTTAATATAACAGGTAATTACTCCGTAAGTTTAATAAAGATAATCCGCAAAAAGAAGAGCGGCTTCTTTAAAAGAGCGGCGGAAGAGCTTCCCCGTCCGGATACAATTTTGCACGATTATGATATAATAGAAGTGTTGGGGAGTGAGGCAAATACAGATAGGTTTATAGCGGAAAATGATCTTATAAAAACAAAGGGGAATATCGGTTTGCACAGGGATTGGGGGATAGCCGAAGCGCTGATTATGCCTGCTTCACGCCTTGTGGGGGTTGCAATCAAAAACTCCGGCTTTAGGGAGAAATACCGCTTAAATATTTTAGGGATTAACCATAACGGGGTTCACAAGTTTGACGGGATAAAAGATGAGATCATGAGAAACGGCGACGCTATCCTTTTGCAAGGGAGCTGGAGCGATCTGGCACGCCTTGACGAAGATCGCGACGATATAGTTCTGGTTGGCCGCCCTCTGGAAGAAGCAGCAAAGATAACCTTAAACGAAAAAGCCCCTATTGCGGCAGGGATACTCTTTCTTATGATCGCCAGCATGGTGGCAAACATCCTCCCGCCGGTTGTGGCAGTGCTTTCGGCGGCGGCTTTAATGGTCGCTTCTGGTTGTATTAAAGGGATGGAAGAGGCGTATAAAGCCGTAAGTTGGCAGAGCGTTGTTCTAATTGCGGCAATGATGCCGATGTCAACGGCGCTGGAAAAGACGGGCGCTGTTGTTCTGGCGGCTAACACTCTTGCCTCGTCCCTAGGGGGACTTAATCCTATTTTCCTTCTGGCAGGCGTCTATTTCGGCACTTCCGTTCTAACCCTATTTATAAGCAATACCGCCACGGCGGTGCTCTTTGCCCCCATTGCGTTTTCCGTTGCCGAGACTGTGGGATTAAGCCCATACCCTTTTCTTATGGCAGTTACGGTGGGGGCAAGCATGTGTTTTATGAGCCCGTTTTCCACCCCTCCCAACGTCATGGTTATGGCACCGGGTAGATACACCTTTTCAGATTATGTCAAGGTGGGGGGACCGTTGCAGCTCTTTATGGGGATTGTGATGGTTCTTGTTTTGCCGTTAATTTTTCCGTTTACGATATGAACACTTTTTTATTTATTGGAATTGGATTTGTCTTCGTTGTTGTATTTGTGTTGATCGCGCTTATCAAGCTTGATAAAAAGCTGAGAGAGGACAATCTGCACCTATCTGCCAAGCTGAAAGTTGACAAGCCGTATCTAGCAATCGTCACCTTAAAAGAGGTGAACGAAAAGTATCAGGTTTTGGTGGACGGACGGCTTCTCTCTGTCTATCTGATGGATAGGGGCGATGAACTGCCAAAAGGTTATTCCGCACCGGTGCGGCTCAAGAATCTGAGCAACCTTTTAAAGGTGATGGATCTCTTGCCGGAATATAATGTCTGGCTTCCAGTTCTTGCTCCTGCGGATGATCTTTCAGAGGATACGGTTTACGCCTATGCGGAGGAGAAGGACGGGCATATTGAGTGGTCTAAATTTGCCTATGATGAAGGGCGGGGATACGCCGTAAACGCACCTCCAATGAGTTTTGACAAAGGCAGCTACCGCCTTTTCGTTCAGCAGTTCATCCGTATTGCTGAAGAAGTTGTGAATAAATATTAGGCTGTCCATGGGTCTGCTGCATAAAGCCTCCGTAATGAAAGATGAACCCATCCTTGTAGCAGGCACAAGACTGGAGGTCATCGAACAATTAACTCTGATATTGCAAGAGGAATTTCCCCACGTTTGGACAGTAAAGGAAGAGGAGTGCCTCCGCCTGATTGAAGAGAATCGTTTTGCTCTTGTGGTTTTAGAGGCAAGCTCCTTAAAATCTTCCACAGAACTCATTTTAAAGATTAAAAGTTTTTCTCCGAAATTGCAGGTAATAGTGGCGGCAGACCGCACAGATGCACCGACCGTTGTGGAGTTTATGCGCTCAGGCGCCTATGATCTTCTGGAACTGCCGGATGCCAAATCCCACCTTAATATATCCGCTGTCCGCGGGATTGAAAGAAGTATGCTGTTGGATGCCCTTGAAGTGGCGGTCAGCCATTACGGTTCTCCAAAATTTTTTAAACCCGATGCCTTCAGTCATATCGTTACCATAAATCCGGATATGTATTCCATATTCAGATATTTGGAGGAAATATCCATATCAATGCAACCGGTGCTCATATCCGGCGAAACAGGTTCAGGGAAAGAACTCTTTGCCCAGGCGATTCATAAGCTCTCCGGGCGCTCCCCTTTTATTACCGTAAATATTGCGGGTGTAGACGATACGGTTTTTTCCGATACCCTCTTCGGACACACAAAAGGCGCTTTCACCGGGGCTATTGCAGAGCGGAAGGGGATTTTGACGAAAGCAAAAGGGGGCGTTCTCCTTCTGGATGAGATAGGGGAACTCCCGGAGCAGAGCCAGATTAAGCTCTTACGGCTTATTCAGGAGAATACTTATTACCCGTTGGGTTCCGATACCTCTGCCACTATGGATGTAAAGCTGATCCTTGCCACCAATAAAGACCTCCTCTATGAAGTTAATCAAGGCACTTTCAGAAAAGACCTCTACTACCGGATTCATACCCACAGCGTCACCATTCCGCCGCTAAGAGAGCGTTTGGACGATATCCCGTCTCTTCTGATACACTTTGTAAAAAAGGCTTCCGCCGCCATGGGAAAAACCCCGCCCGGAATATCCCCTGAATTGGTTGCCTATTTAAGCCGTTATTCTTATCCGGGCAATGTCCGGGAACTTGAGGCTATGGTAAACGACGCGGTTGCCACCCATAAAAGGGGATCGCTCGCCCTGACGCAGTTTAGGAAATATATCGGGAAGGCAGCCCCTAAGTCAAAAGAAAATCCCATCTCACGCCTTACAGTGGGGGGGTTCCCCACATTGAAAGAGGCGGAGGACTATATAATTGCAAAAGCTATGGAAAAAGGCGGCGGAAACCAGAAAAAAGCCGCGGCACTTTTGGGGATATCAAGACAGGCGCTGAATAAACGCCTTCTCAATAAAAACCGGGTTGAAAAATAAGCAGATCAGAATCCCTCTAAAAAGCGTAAAAACAGGGTGTTCTCAAGATTCTTGTTGAAAAAAATTTAGGCTGTGCTATCGTTTTAATGTTAGGAAAGTTTTTTGGAGGAAGTAAATGCACACCTTTTTAATTACTGTTTTGTCGGTTTTATCGGCAATCTTTTTTTTTACAGCTTGCGAAAAAAAGAAAGTTGCGGAAACTATTGATTTTGGCGTGCAGGGACCCGAAACAGGAGAAATAGCCGTCTATGGCCTGCAAACATTATACGGAGCCCAACTTGCAGTTAAAGAGATTAACGCTGACGGCGGAATCAACGGGAAACCTCTTAGGATAGTCCATTATGACTCACGGGGTGATAAGCAGGAGGCGGTTAATGTTGCCCAACGACTTATAAATGTTGACAAGGTTTGCGCCGTGCTCGGCGAACCCACGTCCGGCGCTACATTTGCCATAAGGAGCATATTAAACGAGAGTAAAACTGTGGAAATATCCGCCGGTGCAACAGCAAAGGATGTTCCCACAGCCCATCCATTTGTTTTCCGCAACACCCTCCTTGATGACGACGGAGGCCCCGCCACCATTGATTTTCTCATGAAAACAAAGGGGTGGAAAGATTTCGCCATAATAACTTCAGTGAATAACGACTATTCCGTTGGTTTATCGGAATCTTTCCGCAAAGCGATAGCGGATTTCGGCGGAACGGTAGTTGCGGAGCAGTCTATAAATGACAAAGATACCAATGTTTCCGCTCAAGTTACCGCTATGAAAAGCAAGAAGTTTGATGCTGTGGTCTACAGCGGCTATTATCAGGAAGCGTCTCTTATACTTTTAGAGCTTAGAAAGCAAGGGATACCCGCCCCTCTCGTGGGCGGAGACGGACTGCAATCCCCGGAGCTTTACAATGTCGCTAAAGATGCTGCCATCGGCACTGTTTTCTTTGCAGGCTTTTCCACCTTCTCCCCGGATGCAAAGGTTGTAGCTTTCAATGAGAAGATTAAAGGAGAGGGTGCTGATTCTGATATGTTTGCTGCTCAGGGATATGATGCCATCTATCTCCTTACAAATGCGGCAAGGGCTGCGGGAGTTACGGACTGCACCGATCCCGCCCAGCGCACAAAGTTAAGGGATGAACTTGCGGTGGTAAAAAATTTCCCCGGCGTGAGCGGCGAAATGTCTTTTGATGCAGAAGGGAATGCCGTCAAGAAACCTTTTATACAGGAAGTATATAAAGGGGAGGATGGGAACTACAAACTTCGCTTACTGAATTAAGGAGCATAATATGCAAAAATATATTTGTGCAATGTGCGGCTATGTTTATGACCCCTTGGAAGGTGATCCAGAAGGGGGTATCCCAGCGAATACGCCGTTTGAAGCCCTTCCAGAGGACTGGGTCTGCCCGGACTGCGGAGCCCCAAAGAGCTCCTTTGATGAGGAGTAACTTTTAGCTCTTTATGCCGTGTCTCTTGATTATTGCAGAACACGGCGCAAAGGGGGAAAATTCACAAATTTCTATACTGATTGAAAAAACGACAAAGCCCGTGCTTTTGTTAAAATTTTCTTTATCAGAAAGAAACCGCCGCTTTTATTTCAGCGGAGAATATTGTTTCGAATATTATTTCAAGGAATCTATTCGGTTATGATTAAGTTTTTTACGGTCATCTTTTTGTTGATTGCCGTTTCAATTCTTGCAAAGAATCCGGTGGGGCGACAATTGAAAAAAATTACTACGCCAAATATAGGGAAGTCTCAGATATTACAGTTAAAGACGGCAAGATCCGCTTTAAGATGCCAGATACAGATTTTTTTGACATCTCAAGCTGCATATTGAGAAGCGATTATGTTAGCGTTCTTGCGGACCTAAAGAGCTTATCTTATTTGAGATGGAATAGCCTGTGATTATATATCTTGATTCCGACTTTAAGGGGAACCTTTACGGAGGGGTAACCTTTGACGAGCCTTTTTTTTACTCTATTCTATCATCTATGGCAATACAGGCGGAGCTTTCGGATGCGGCGGAGCTCTCTCTGGTTCTTTCTGACGATGAATTTATTCATAAACTTAATCTTGAATTCCGGGGGATTGATAAGCCCACCGATGTTTTATCCTTCCCGCAGGATGACGAGCGATTGTTGGGGGATATAGTTATATCTCTGGAAACAGCAGGGCGCAAAGCGTCGGATGCGGGCATCCCATTAGATGAAGAAGTTGCTTTTCTCTTCATACACGGTATTTTGCACCTTAAAGGCTTTGACCATATTTCAGAAGAGGATGAACAAGAGATGTTTTCCCTGCAGGAGAGGTATTTAGAAAAGTGGTTGAGGGGGAGGGCTTAAAAGTGATTATAGATAAATATTGGAGAGTGTTTACTAGCTGAGGGAGTAAAGAAAGGGTATAAATATAAAGACAAACTGTTTAGAGCGGTAAAAATGGAGAACTTTTATGAAAACTTGGTTTATTACGGGGGCAAACGGCGGATTGGCATATCCAATGCTTGAGATATTGCTTGAGAGAGGCGATCGTGTTGCCGCTACGGTTCGTAAACCGTATGTACTCGATGAATTGCAGAAAAAATACGGTTCACGCTTATGGCAGGCAAATCTTGATTTAACTGATTCCCGCGCCATTAAGCAAGCGGTCAGTCAAGCGGCGGAATTTTTTGGGACCATTGATATATTGGTAAACAATGCCGCATATGGATTGTTCGGGGCTGTGGAAGAAGTGAGCGACTCGCAGATTGAACATAATTTCTTTGGCTCCCTACGCCTTGCGCGTGCCTTTATGCCATACTTCAGAGCGCGAGGGGGAGGGCATATTGTTCAAATTTCCAGTGAAGTGGGTTTCCTCTCAAACCCCAGTCAGGGATTATACAGCGCTTCTAAATGGGCGGTTGAAAGTGTCTTTGAAACGTTGGCGAAAGAAGCCGCTCCGTTTAATATAAAGCTCACGCTGGTGGAACCCGGCGGAATTCGGACTGAATTTTTTGCCAAGCACGGCTTGTTTGGAGAAGAATTGGATGCCTATAACGATCAATCCGCCAGAAATTTTAAAAGGCTTTATCAGAATATTCTTGCAAAGGAAGTTTCAGAACGGGATCTGATCCCCGGCGATCCGCTGAAAATGGCAAAGATTATTATTCAGCGTGTTGATAAGGGAAACGGAGCATTGCGTTTAACGTTAGGCAGCGATACCTATCAAAATATAAAAGCGGCTTTGCTCTCAAGGCTTGCGGAATTAGAGGGACAGAAAGAATTAGCTTATTCCGTCGATGCAGATGATGTGAATATGCCTTATGCACGGGATTTATAAACAAAGATGTTTTCAGATGAAATTTATTCCCGTATAAATTTTTCGGAAACCGTAAACACGGTTGCGCTCACGACCGTTGCTGATGCGGAAAAAGTCTTATCAAACGGACACTTTGATATCTCAACTCTACCCATTCTTTTATCTGCCGCGGCGGCGGATTATCTGGAGGATATGGCGCAGATTGCGGTGCAACGCACCCGTGAGCGTTTTGGAAACACTGTCTTGCTCTACGCCCCACTCTACCTATCCAACGAATGTTCCAACAGTTGCCTTTACTGCGGTTTTTCCCTGATTAATAAAGATATTCACCGCAGAACCCTTGCCCTTTCGGAGGTTGAGCGTGAGTTTATAGCTATTCAAAAGGCAGGGATAAAGCATATCCTCCTTGTGAGCGGAGAACACCCCGCAAAAGTAAATCTTGAATACTTAAAAGAGGCCTTACAAATAGGGCATACATATGCCGCTTCTCTGGGGATTGAGATATATCCGCTTGAAACCGAAGGGTATAAACTTCTCTCCAACAGTGGGGCGGAAACCCTTACCATATATCAGGAAACCTATGAGGAGCGGAGATACGGAGAAGTTCACCCTGCGGGGAGGAAGAAAGATTTTTTTTGGCGGTTAAGCGCTCCGGACAGGGCGGGAGAAGCAGGTTTCAGGGGAATTGGGGTGGGTTCTCTTTTGGGGTTGAATGAAAATACCGCCGCTGATGTATATTTCGCAGCTCTTCATGCGGATTACCTTAGAAGCCGCTATTGGCGGACAAGCATAAATATCTCTCTTCCCCGCCTTAAATATGCCGCAAACGGATTTAACACCTACGCAGTGTCAGACGCGGAGTATGTTCAATATATTTTAGCTCTGCGGTTAGTTCTAGGTGATGTTGGAATCACCCTCTCCACAAGAGAGGAGAGCAGTCTGCGAAATAATCTTATCGGGCTTGGGATAACACAGATGAGCGCTGCCTCAAAAACAGAGCCGGGCGGATATTCGGACGAATATTCAGGGCAGAGCGGCGCAACCCCCCAATTTCAGGTGGAAGACAGCCGTTCCGTTGAAGAAGTAACGCTTATGTTAAAAAGTAAGGGGATTGAGGGTTTAATAAAAGACAACTGGCGGCTGGATTTTAGTTAAAAAACTTGGAAGCGTAAACACTCTCCGCTAGTAGTGCAGTCAGCCAAGAACACCTTTGCCTTCATAGCCTTCCGGCTTCTTAACAGCTTTTGCGGCATAAGCGGTGAGCCTAAATCTACAAACAACAAAATTGCGGCAGTTATTATTACGGCTGCTTCCAATGTGCATAACAACGAAAATTTACACTTTGACGTTTTGCCTTTCGGCATTCATCAAACGTAAAATAGACCAGACCATCAATGACAGGAATACTATCACAATGATAAGCGGTCATAACATAATCAACGCACTTCTAAATCAATCTTGTGCATGGATTCTTCTACTTGCGGATTTTCCCGCGAAAGGATTTAAACGGAGCGGCAGTATTTCGGCCGGTTCGATGTTGCGGAAGCCGCCCATTTTCTTCCGCATGGCTTAAAAACTTCATCATCACTGAAACTCTGAAACCATTTCGCTGTATCGGCCGCGGCGGTTATAAACATTCTGCATAACTGTTCCAACGGATAACCGCTATATTTTTCGCAGAAGCCTTGATGCAACTTGCCCGTCTGATTCCATTTATAGCCAGCTGCAGGCGTTATGACCTCTTTCCCCGCCATTTCATCATTGTCCCTGCTCCGAATTAAGCCCATCCATCCAAGTTGGTATCTTGAGGGGTACGCCCTGCTTCATTATAGCGAATATTCTTATCAGCTTCTGCTATGCCGTTAAATTCTTTGATAAAAAGTTCAGCGGTTTTTCTGATTTCGTAAATCAATGCTTGTTTGCTCTCATATTCTCGCATAGATAACCCTCTTGAAAGAATAATGGAAGTTGATTCTCTCCGCGTCCCATAATGTTACGAATATATGGGCAATCTCTCCAAAGCGTTTTTTAATGCTGAAATTCCTTTTTTAATATCCCAATCATCCTCTCCGCCTGTGAAATTGGAGATAGATCTAATCTGAACAGACCTTAAATTAAAATAGCCGGCAGCCAGGCCAAACGAAGCCCCTTCCATATTTTCAAGGAGAGCGCCGGTTTTTTTATGATATAAGTCCGAGAGGAGAGGATTCGCAGGGATAAGCGAGACGGTATTGGAGTTGCAAACTTTGAACCCCCAATCAGGGGTATAGAGTTCAACTTTATTATCTTTGCATACCGGGAAACCTATTTCATCAACTCCTGTTAACTTTCCATCACCCAGCAAGCCCTCATCAGCAAAAAATTCCCATTTTATCATCCGCACGTCTCCGATATTTAACCCTCCTCGAGGATATGCACCGGCAATCCCTGCCAAGACTAATAAACTGTCTTCATTCTGGGGATTTAAAAAGAGATAGCGCGTAAGGTTTAAAGCGGTATTAGTCTTACCTACGCCCAAAATAATTACATCAGCGCCCTTATACTGTGTAAAAGTGAATCCGTCAATTTCACTTATTTCCCTGCTAAAAAGGAGCTTTGCCTCTTTTATTGAAGGAATAAAGAGTATGTATTTCAACTTATCCGCCTATTTTATGTAGTTTTAATGCACAGTGCGGTGGTATTCAAGCTCGCCGAACTCTTTGAACATAGTATTTACCCAGATGTTAGCCTGAGTTTCAGAAGGGAAAGAGATGCACAGAGATCTATTTTCACCGCTCTCTTTCTGGACTTCGATCTTTAATTGTCCCGAGGGGAGCATAACAAGTGTTTGAAAACCATCTTTCAAGTCAAGAAGCAACTCCATATCAAGCCTATTAAAACGCATCACTTTACCTGCCTTTAATAAACTAACATCAAACACTCATTAATGCAAGGTTTCCCCTTACATATATCTCTCCGTAATGATCGGCACCATAATATAACGGGCGTTTTCATCTTCAGGGTAAATTAATATTGGCTTGTCCTTTAGATTAAAATTAAAAACTACTTTTTCAGTTCCTATATTTGAAAGAATTTCCAAGAGCAGCTTTGAATTTAAGACAGTGGAAAACTTTTCTTCGTTTATAACCACATCTCTTATGGTATCATCCCTCCCTTCTTTTTCATTGCCCAAACTCGCAAGATCAAGGTTGGAACCCGAAAAATCAAACTTCACGCTAAAAGTTTGTTCTCCAGCAGAAGAAGACATTCTCTTTAAAGCCTCATAAAGTTTCTTCCTATTAATTATAGCTTTTATACTAAACGGATCGTAGAAAAGTTTGGTAATTCTGGTGACATTTTTCTCTATCAGCTTAGATGTGACCACAGTTCTTTCACTGCTAAAAGAAACATGTTTTTTGTCTGTTTCCACAAAAATATAGGGTTCATTTTCAAATATTTTTATGATATCCAAAACAGTTATTTTAAGAATATTTATGGAAAACTCATCTTTAATAGGTTCATCAATGGTTGCTTTTGCATTGGCTATCCTCTGTAGATCAGATGCTGACACTTCAATATGGTCGGCAAATACGGAGAGGTGAACCCCGTTGTATTCAATTCTAGCAGAATCTGTGGATACACAAAAAACTACCCTCTTTAAAAGATCTACAAAGAGCTTTCCGTTTATCTTAAAGCTGTAATCAGAAGATATAGCTGGGCTTTTAGGAAAAAGGTCAGGATTTAAGATGGGCAGTCTAAAGACAATGTTGCCTCCTGCCTCCCCTTCCTGAGTCACTATAAGGGTATCTCCTTTAAGCTCAAAAGTTATCTCACCATCGGGCAAAACAGTTATATTTTTATGGATTCCAGCATCAACAGTTATAACCCCTCCAGATATAACTTCCGCCTTTATGGTGGAACTGAAACCTATCTGATAATTTGTTGCCTTTATAGTTACTTCACCTAACTCTGCATTGGCTTCTATATATACATTTTGCAGAATTGTACTAAGATTTTTAATCATAGTAAAACCCGCTGCATATTGTAACGGAAGGTTTATAACACTTTTTTCTACGATAAATTTCATATTTCCTCCATAAAAAGTTATTCAAATTTCTAATACTTTATATTAAACTTTTTTAAAAATACTATAATTACTATTAGTAGATACTACATTGTTGAAAACTAAAAAACAACTGATTTTTAGCTTTTTCAGAGTAAAATTAGCCTGTTTAAGGATATATGAATTTTATCAACAATATTAAGGATATTTTTATATTTAAAATTCTAATTTTGATAGTG
Organism: Deferribacteraceae bacterium; assembly: GCA_031278965.1. Classification (GTDB taxonomy): domain Bacteria; phylum Chrysiogenota; class Deferribacteres; order Deferribacterales; family JAISNW01; genus JAISNW01. Next base: position 1,879 of record JAITJJ010000068.1, on the reverse strand, counting down.
TTGAAAATTTTACAAAGATTATTAAAGGTTTTTATAAATTCTAATCCTTTCTTTTTAATCTGGGATGAAACTTTTCTATAGTATATCTTAATCTGTCGTCTGATACATGGGTATATATCTCTGTGGTAGCAATACTTTCATGACCTAGCAGTGCCTGAATAGTCATTAGATCCGCCCCGCCGCTTAAAAGGTGTGTGGCAAAAGAGTGGCGGAGGGTGTGGGGGGATATATCGGAAGGGAGTTTTAGATCAGAGCATATTTTTTTTATCATAAGCCATATATATTGGCGCGTCAACTTCTCGCCCCTCCTGTTTAAGTAGAGATACCCGTTATCCCTATGTTTTACAAAATAGTTTTGCCTTATAGGCAACCACTCTTTTATCATTTTTATTAGTCTGTCGTGAATAGGAGCGAGACGCTGTTTAGAACCTTTACCTGTAATCTTTATAATGTTTCGCCCCAAGTCAATGTCGCTTATCATAATATTTATAAGCTCACTTATTCTTAAACCGGATGCGTAAAGATTTTCAAGGATTAAACTATCTCTGAAACCTTGGGGGGTGGATTTATCATTTGCTGAGAGGAGGCGGTCAATGTCATCGTAGTCCAGAAAATGTGGGAGTTTTTTCCACTTTTTAGGTTTAATAATGAGATCAATTACATTTTTTGAAACAACTTTTTCTTCTGCTAAAAAATCAAAAAAACTGCTTATCCCTGATAGCCTCCGCAGAGAGGTTTCTATGGAAAGGGAGCGTTTACGCATATCCGCCATATATAAAAGGACATCAGGAACATCTGCGGCGGCAATAGGTTTATCTTTTAAAAAAACTAAAAAATCTTTAACATCCTGAATATAACCCACAGCGGTATTATCTGAGAGAGAGCGTTCAGAGAGAAGATAATATTTAAATGACCTTATCAACTGTTCATCTGTCATAGCAACTTCTCTGACAATAAAGTTAAGGGGTGGACGGTTTTAATATCGGTATTGGCGGCAATCTGAATTTTACAGGTTCCGCACTCTGTAACGGCTATTTCCGTTTCTCTGGCTTTTAAGGTGTCAAAAAGATTTTTCCCCACCGAAAGGGATATACGGTATTTCTCTTTCTTAAAACCGTAACTGCCAGATATGCCGCAACAACCTGCATCCATATCGTATACTCTGGAATCGGGAATGAGATTTATAAGCTCTATTGCGGGTTTGCCTATTCCCAATGCTTTTTGGTGGCAGGGGAGATGATATGACAAGGTTCTATATTCCCCTCCGAATTTAAGCTCTTTAAGGTTTGGATGTTCTAAGATAAACTCAGACGGATCAGTAATCTGCAACCCATTGGATGGTATGCTTGGGAATAGGTATTGATAATCGTGCTTTAGCATCAGAGTACAGCTTGGGCATACAGTTAAAACCGGAAATCCTTTATACTTCGCAAGAATATTCATATTTTTTTCAGCATTTTTTTTCGTTGCTTCATAAAACCCGCTTGAAATAAGTGGAACCCCGCAGCAAACAAAACCCTCCGGCACTATAACCTCCACGTTAAGACGGTTAAGAATCTTTACAAGAGCTAATCCAGCCTCAGGGTCATACATATTTGTATAACAGCCGGGATAAAAGATAACTTTTTCATCTGTTTTAGGCTGTTTGATCGCTTTAAGGCAGGATATGAAAGGTTTACTGCAAAAATCCGGCAGCGGGGCGCGCCGGGCTATCCCCACCTTATCAAGAAAAGTGCGGGTAAGCGGGTTGAGCATAGCGAGATTAACAAGAAATATAGGAAAATATTTTAAGAAAGCATAAAAAAAGTCTCCGTGGGAAACGATATAATCCCGCGTGAGTATACGGAGATTCCTTGGAGTCTCCGCTTTTGCAAGCATA